>WQSV01000123.1 GCA_009787685.1 Bacillota bacterium | reverse complement strand
AAAGGATATCTCCCGCTGGCCAGTCTCCTCTTGTGTCGATGAAGAACCAATTAGTACCATCAACTCTAGTTGTTTCAACTGTCCATCTTGGAGTCATTGATGGAACCCCTCCCCCTATCCACATATACATGTGAGGGTTAATAATATTGATAAAACCATTATAGAAGAATAGTCTCACTTGCCCAGTTGGAATCGCAGGCAACATGTTGAATGGGTCTGCTCCGTCATAGAAAACTAGGATTGTGAAGGTTGAAGTGAAATTTCCTACAGTTGTGATAGTGAATTCAAACGAGCCGATGTCTCTTGTTGCAAAGAATGCTTCAAGTATTGTCAAAGTTCCGTCATAATAAATAAAGTCAACGTCTTCAACAAGAGTCTCATTTCCAAGAGTTAATGAGTCGATTGCGCGCCCTTTGAGGTTTGCAGAAAGTTCAACATCTCCCGGATTAAGTTGGTCAAATGTTCCACTTTCAACTTCTGGTTGGTTGAAATACCTGTTTGCTTCTGTGAGTAGTGCTGTTGCAGAATTGAATCCGCGAGCAGCGTCCGCAACGGCTGTGTTTCTGATTCTGACATAGCCAGTGTAGTACTGTGATGTTGCACTGCTCCAAGCGTTTTCACTGCGATAGAACACAAAGAAATTTAGTCCCGCATAAGGATAGTCGCCCACCGCAAAGTTTGATGAACCATGAATTCTGAATCCTTGTGGATTAAGAAGCGCTTCCGCTGGGTCACCGAAGTTAATCCAAAAGCCCCAAGTTGGGTTTGTTAAAGTCGCAGGAACTGTCAAATCAAACCACCACCAGTCGGTTGTTCCCATTTGATTCATCAGTGCTTGATATCTTGGTGCGCCAGTTGTGACTGCTCCGCCAGATGAATATGCTGCTGGAACATCGATGAAAACAGTGTTCCACTGAGTGAAACCGTTGTAGAGGAAAATGCGAGTTCTTCCAGCAGGAACTGGAATTTGATTTAGATCAGAGAACTCCATTTGTTGAACATAAATAAAGACAGTTGCTGTGAAATTTCCGATAACAGTTGTCACAGTCACAAGGTTGCTTCCAAGAACAAATGAGTCATTTGCAACAGAGAGGATAAATTCGTCAGATAGCAATTCTCTTGTTCCAACAGAATATTGTGCAACGACAGTGATTTGGTTTTTTATTGAAATGTCATTTGGGTTCATTCCAATATGAACTCTTGCTTGGTCAGGCGCAACAGTTGCTGAAAGAATTCCAGTCATGTAGACACTTGCATCAACTTCGACAAGGAAAGTTGCTGAAAGTCCGCGATAATTAACTGTGACGGTTGCTTCATCGTTTGCATTCAAAACGCTAAGGTCGCCAGTTAAAGTAAAACCATTTGCTCCCGTTGCGTCAAAATTTGGAGTTGAAGTTGGCCCAATGTTATATGATGCCGTGACGAGCAAAGTGCCAGCTAAATACGCTAGTGGAGTTGTTGGAGTGATTAGTGTTGCTGGTTGAGTGAAATCAACCGCGATTCCTTCAACAACACGAACAGTGACATTGAAAGGCGCTGAAACGTGCAAAACGCCATGAGAGATGTGACGAGCAATCAATTCGCTTGACGCTACGTTTAGGTTTCCATAAAGTGTGAATTCCGCATTAGGAAGTGTGCGAGTGTGGCCGTCTGAATAAGTGACAGTGACGGTTGCATGCTCACGAATATCATTAAGTGGAGTTTGAGGAGTTATGAAATTTTCAGTTAGTTGTTGATTGAATTGAACCGCAATTCCAGTTGCAACGCGAGATTCGACTGTGAAAGTGTCTGAATGCGTTCCAAGATTCGCAGTTATTGTGTTCAACGCGACGTTGAAGTTCCCTGTTAAGACGATTGTCTCGCCTTGTGCGAGTGGACGACGAGTTCCGTCTGTCAAGATGACTTCAACATCAAGATGCTCAAGAATACTCTCAAGATTGGTTGCTGGCGTCACGATTAAACCTTCAGGACGATTGAATTCAACTTCAATGCCATAGATAGTAGCGGCGATTGTGACATTGACTGTGAAGGTCGTTGTGTGTTCGCCATAAGTAACAGTGATTACTGACTGTGCTTGATTAAGGTTTCCAGAAAGTGAAAAGCCATCAACTGGATTGAATGGAATTTCACGATAGGTTTCGTCCGAATAGTTCGCGACGACTCTTAGTCCGCCCGCTAGTTGCGAGAGTGCTGTTGCAGGCGTTATGTTCGCTTGCTGAGTGTATGTGGCAGTGATTCCCGTCACATAAGGCTCTTCTGGATCGCGACATGCAGTGATTGCAAAGATTGCAACCGCCATCATAGCGAGAACCATGACAAGTGCCAGTAGTTTTTTTCTCATTTTCATTTTCTTTTCTCCTTTGGGCTTTGCCCATTTGTCATGACTTTTCTCCTAAGACATGACAATTTTTATATTCTCTTTTTTTTTTTTATATATTAGTCGTGTTTTGAAACACGGTTAATATTTTTATTGCCTATTCGCACGCTCTTGTTCTGCTTGCTCTCTTGTTGCGAAGCGAGAAATATAGCTATAACCCAAATCAATCATAAAAGTTTCATTGGTGTCAAAAAAAGTATTAAAGCGAAGTCCATATTCGTCCACTGCATCATAAGCAAATGCATAGAAAGGATTATACTCAATTAATCTTGGAACAACAATAAACCACCAATTTGTGTCGCCGTATTGCGTCATGCGTTGAGTTGCAGAGTTAAAAGCACCCATAACATTCATTCCTGCTGTGTCCCAAACATGCAACATTGGTCTTGCAAAATTTGCAGAGTTATAGAACCAAATTGTCGTCTCTCCCGGAACAACAACAAGAACTTCCACCTCCTCAGCCGAAGCCCTAGATGTGTGAACACTTGCGTTCGCATTTGTTGCAAACACATGGTCATTTGAATGCACAGTAATACCCATTTCAATTCCACCAGAATGAACAATCATGTTTGCATTTGTTATGGTCAAGTTAACTGGCAAGTCAAGATAATACCAGCCTCCACCCACGGCAGTGAATGCTCTTCCCGGCCACGACCCGAATGGGTTATTAAAAGCAGGAAAAGTTGTGTAATACCAAACATGAGCAAATATTGTTCCTTCCCAACCTCTTGCATTGAACAAAAACATTCTTGCAACATGAGTTAGGTTGACTGTGATGTTGTAGGTCTCTTCACGGTATGTGAAAGTCGCAATTTGCTCTCCACCCATTCTGCTTGAAACTTCTGGATTTTCGATTATGCCATTAACTTCAAGATTAAAGTCGTTGACTCCAAGAAGAACTCTTTGGTCTCCGTGAATTGCAAAAACTCTTGCTGTGTCGCGAACGACTTGCCTCCCAAAGATATTTGCAAGAATTTGAGTTGAGCCTTGTTCAAATTCGACTTCAATTCCCTCAAGGGCTGCAGGAGCCCCACCTTCTGTGACATTGACATCAAAATAAGCATAGAGTTCAAAATATTCAACTCTAATTTCACTTTGTCCTGTTATCAACTCTCCAACAAGAGAATAGCGATGTCCGCCAAGTGGCTCAACTGTATCGTCATTGAAATAAACTGCGACTGAAATATCGTCTTTGAGAGAGTTCAAAATTGTTGCAGTTGTTGCTGAAATTGATTCATTAATAGTGACAACAAGATTTGTTGCGATTCTTGGAACAATGTCGAGAGTGTGAGTCACCACTCTATTTTGATAGCGAATTGAGAAAACTGATTCCCCAACTCTTGTTGCTGGAAGTCCAGTTAATGTGAATTCATCGCTTCCAATGATTCTTGAAGTTCCATCAAGATACGTCGCTGTGACTGTGAAAAATTCGCGAAGTCTTGAGAATGTCATTCCAATGACTGCACTGTCTCTGTCGAAAACGACATGCAAATCAACAACTCTGTTCGCTCCTTGTCTTGCATCCTCACGCGAGGAAAATCTTTCCCCGCTGACAGTGACAAAAACATAGTCAGAGTTATCAATTAAAACATTTTGAGAGCCACCAAATCTTATTGAAAATGGTGCATTTTTTGGATTTCTTCTGACAACAACACTGTAAAAATTCGTGTTGCCATCTCTCGTTGCGACAGTTTCTGAAACAACGACACCAGTCGTTGGATCAATGACTGTTGCAGTAATATTTTGCATTCCAGTGCTGTTATAGAACCAGATTGTCACATCTTGATTTCCACACCCTGTAAAAACCACAAACGATGAAAACGCGAGTGTCAAAATAACAAATAAAGTTAAAAATCTTTTTTTCATTTTTTCCTACTCACCCCCCTTTCTTTTCTTTCTTTGGACAAAAATAACCACTAGGCTAACGTCAAGCAAAATAAAACCTAGAATAAACAACACTAACGCAACGACCAAGAGTGGACGAGAGTCAGCCGTGTTAAAATCTGTGTCCCACGGTGCATTTTGAACAGAAACCAGTTCTTCAACAATATTGACTCTAAACGCTACTCCAGATCTGTTTGACAAAATATCCGCAGCATCACGGATGACATTGTTTGTTGCATTCATTTCGCCAGTCAATCCCGGCATAATGTCAAAAGCAAAAGTTCCGACTGTGTCAATAGTGTTGTTTTTGATAACAAGGTTAATGATGTGTTCTGAACCCGGTCTGACATGTTGCCCTTGGGTTGCTTGAACATGATATAGTCCAATTGAAACACCACTGAATGTGCTGTCATAGATAACATTGTCTTTGACAAGAATCTCATCGTTATACATCGCAAATCTGTGAATCAAAAACCAAACTGCACCAATAGCGCCACCTTGCGCGTCTCTTGATCCAGTTCTTTCAAACCAG
>WQSV01000122.1 GCA_009787685.1 Bacillota bacterium | reverse complement strand
GTCAAGCATCTTTGATGCCTTTGTCGGAGAAGTTCAAGTAATAGCAATTTCCTTCAAAAGGGCTAAAAGCCCTTGTCAACAGTCTTCGACTGGTTTGTCGGGTTCTGCTTGAACTAGCACTCTCCGTCAAGAGGGTCGAAGACCCTTGTCAACAGTTTCCAACTGTTCTGTCGGATTCTGCTTATATTAGCGCTCAGCATCAAGAGGGTCGAAGACCCTTGTCGACAGTCTTCGACTGGTTGTCGGGTTCTGCGTATATTTGCACTCTCCGTCAAGAGGGTCGAAGACCTCTTTTGTGAGAAATTTCTTTATACGAGAAAATTTGTTAACAAAGGGTAGCCAAAGACCCTTTTTGTCGGGAGTTACTTTTCAATGAACAACAAAAACATATTTACCCATTTTATAATTTAATAAATTTCATCAAAAAACTTCTGCTAAATACCTATTTTTTTGCTCAATTGTGAACAAAATATTAATAAATACATATATTTTTGAAAAAATTGAGAATATTTTAATGTTTTTTTGCACGAATTTTAAAAAAATGTGTATTTAGTATTGACAGATTATATATTTATGACGTATAATTAGATTGTGCTTAGGCAACGATTAAAACTTTTTGAAAGAATTATGTGCGCGCTCATTCACACAGAAAGATTAAATCGAATATATTAGGCATATTTAAAAAACAAGACCCAAAGGGTCAAGGAGAAAACAAAAAATGAAAAATGAAAAAACAAAAAGAAGAATCAAGACGGTCATCGTCATCGCATTAGTTTTACTCATGCTTTCAACCGTTGGAATCACGTTCGCATTTTGGGCTTCAGGCACCTATGGAGCAGAAGCAGACAGAGACATCAACATCAACATCGGTTCTGGTCAAACAATTTCAACTCAATTAACATTGTCTGACACAACAACACCAAACCTTCGCTTGATTCCACATGATGTCCCACTTCGCGAAGGCGAAACTCACGAAATTCGTTTTGATATCAATGTCTACTGGGAAGGAACAGGCGACAACGCGGCTAGCGCTAGCGCAATCACTGGAAACCTTCATGTCGCACTAACTTCAATCATGATTAACGGCACTAACTTTGCTGGAGTTGAAGGAAGAGACGGAGAGGACCTTTTCTATGTTGACATTCAGTTTGCATCAACAATTGTTGGAAACGATACTAGCGCAACAGTCGTCACAATCATCATCACGATGGAGCAAACATCAGGACCAGCTCAATACGCTCAAATTTCGGGTCAAGAAGCAACTTTCGGATTTGAATTCAGCGTGACTGTCTAATCAACCCTATTGAGGAATTTCTAGTAAAAGCAATTTCTCACAAAGGCATCAAAGGTACTTGACAAGGGCTTTCAGCCCCTCTGTGAGAGATTACTTCTACGAGAAATTCTACGACAAAGGCATCAAAGATGCTTGACAAGGGTCTTCGACCCTCTTGACGGAGATGCTAGTTCAAGCAGAACCCGACAAACCAATCGAAGACTGTTGATAAGGGCTTTCAGCCCCTCTGTTGGGGATTTCTAGTAATAGCAATCTTTCGCAAAAGTATCAAAGATACTTGACAATTCATAATTTATAATGCATAATTATTGTTGTAGCTTTCAAAGCCTATTTTAACATTAATTATGCATTATGCATTATGTCTTCAAAATCAAAAAACATATGAAAGAGGAAATGAGAAAGACAACTAAATCAAGCAAGGTTCGGGCGATATTCGGGTGGATAGGTTTCCTCTCGGTCGCTCTTTTTCTCATTTTTTTCATCGTTTCTCACACCCTTTTCCCTGCTTTCGCAATGAGCCTTTTCGGTTTTCGAACAATGTTGATTGCAAACACGGGGAGTATGGAGCCTTATATGTCCTATAACGACCTAGTAATCGTGAGAAGAACTTCCATTGAAGAAATCGAGGTTGGCGATGTCATCACTTTCTATGCTTCATTTAGAGTAAGTGGCGAACTCGCTCAACTTCCAGTCACCCACCAAGTCATTGAAATTATCACTGGCGAAAATGGAGAGATTGCCTTTCGAACAAGCGGAACAGCCGATGGAATCACTCCCGACAGAATACTAGTCACAATCGATGGGATTCGAGGTTCAAATGTTTTTATTGGACGAGTCAACCATCAAAGTCGCATCCTTGGCAATATCATTGCCTATTTAACATCACTTCCGGGAATACTCGCAATACTCATCAACCTCACTTGTCTCATTCTCATCTTCGTGATTATTCGAAAAAAATCTGACAAAGAAAAAGCAAACGATTCGGAAGAGTTTAACTTTGAAAAACTTCAAGAAAGCATGAAATACTGGGCACAAAAAAGCAACCTTGAATAGTGAATAACTGTTGAAAATCAATTTGATTTTTATCCTGCACTATTCACTGTTCACTCCAAAAACAAGAAAATGTCAAACACAACTCAAAAATTGAATAAAACTCGCAAAGGAGTTATTATCGCGTCTGTTAGCGTTTTTGTCGCTTTAGTAGTTGCTCTTTTGCCTTTTTTGTCAAGAACCTTTGCTTTTTGGGGAACTGAAATTTTGCCATATGCTCCTTTTGCAAGAATCATTCGTATCGGCTCGTGGGACACTCGTGAAGGCGTTGTTGTCAACTTTGATGATGCATTCGCAGTTATTTATGACAGCGACCCACTAATCCAAAACGGAACGAGAAGAATTCATATTCTCGGTGAAGTTGAATCCCAACCTCATCCAAACCGTCCCGACTCAATCAATCAATACGACGTGTTATTGTTCAAAGTTGACGGAATTATCATTGCAGTCAGAACAACTGGGAGTATTTCCCCAAGCGTTCTCTATTCATGGCAAACCCTTGACACTGCCCTTTCAGTTGGAAACATCCCCTTTTCAAACCAAACGAATGTTTTTAATGCACTCTCGACCTACACCCGCACTCATGCCCCAATATTGTTCAATGGAAGAAGATATCTCGCTCGCCATGACAATGTGACAAGCACTCCAGCAATCGGAAATGACTGGTTCAGAGTTTCACCTCATTGGATCAACCAATCCTATCCTGTCGGCTCACTCGTCACCCATGCGGGGGCGCACTTTAGAAAAATATCAACTCTTGATGCTGAGCCGGGAACAAACCCAACAATTTGGGAGGAAGTTCCATTCGTTGACAGAACTATTTTTGACACACCATTATGGTATAACAGAGCATGGAATTTGCACGATGTTGTTCTTCATCACGGTGTTTTCTTTGTCTCTCTTGCAAACAACAACACGGCACTAACAACAAACACTGCTTTTTGGCAGGAAATTATTGCACATGACCCGTCGACAACCGTTCCAACTTGGACATTAGGAACAACTTTCCAAGTCGGCGATTTCGTCAGATACTTGGGTGGAACTGAAGAACGCTTCTTCACTCTAACCCTTGCATGGGGAGCAACTCAAAGCCCCATTGGCTCTCCTGCTTGGACTGAAGTTTTCAATTTTGATGAACTAACTGCTGTTATTCCATGGTCCGCAACCACGACATATGACGCTTCATGGCTCGGTCGCTTGATTGAATACCAAGGCTTCATTTTCCAAAGTGTTGGCCACTCAGCTGCTGGAATCACTCCACTTCAAAATCCGAGCCATTTCAGAAGAATTTTGACATGGCAAGAAACCCAAAGCCCCATTGTCTTCACTGGTTCACTCGCTGGTGTTCACACAGCAACAAGAATCTTTGACGTTCGACATATCGACAATCCGGGATTTTTTGCCCTCATTTCCGATGCATATGCGACCCACAACCCACCAAACTTTGACACTCACGGCTGGTGGAGAAGGGTTGAATCGTTCGACCCAAACAGAGTTTACCATCAATTCACTTCAAACACTTGGAATGTTGAAAGAAGATATCATGTCTACACTTTTTCTGAAAACGGCGAAAGAATATTTTGGGAAGTCGCACAAGCTCCAGCGTCTGGAATTGTTGGAATTGAACCAAACGACAACAGCCCACATTGGAGAAGATTTGTTTTCGACACTTCAAACGAAGAACTAATCGTCACTTCTGTCAACAATCGTCCAGTAGTTTGGGAAAGAAACACCCCAGCTGGAGTTGTTCCAAGAGAACCTTCAGTTCTCAACCCAGACTGGTCAAGACGTGTTTTTCCAGTCAGCGATTCTTTTGTCTACACTATTAACAACGGTTCTCGCACCCTTTGGTCAAGAGACACTCTTGGCGAAACAAGCGAAATCCCGGGCTTCGGCGATGTCTGGACTCACCGTCCATTCAGAACAGGCATATCGTTTGTCTACACTGTCAACTCCGTTGGAATTCACATGTTCTGGCACTCAAGCGAACAATCGAACGCACACCCATCAATCAGCAGTGCTGACTGGCAACTTTTGGGAGAAGCACTTCACTTGAGCGTTCCCGCATTCTTTTTCATGGTTAATGACGGCGAAGTTTTCTATTTTGAACAAAACCCATATGGACCGTGGAGAAGACATCAAAACGCATGGCACGGAAAAGTCGGAACTGAAATGCTAAACTATTGGTATCAACATAACTCTTATCAGCCCGGCGATATCGTTGTCTATGGCACAACTGCAACAAACCTCAACCGCTTTTTCAGAATGCGTGAAGGGATCAACACGAGACTCGCCGTTGGAATATCACCAATGTCCAACGCAGGAAGAGCTTTCTGGGAAGCAATCTAGAATGGGGGTCTTCGACCCTTCTGTCGGAAAGAGATTGACATTCGTGGCTCCTCTCCCCCAACCGGCTCCATGCCAAATGGGGTCTTCGACCCTTCTGTCGG
>WQSV01000121.1 GCA_009787685.1 Bacillota bacterium | reverse complement strand
ATCTTGGGCGGAGGTGCATTCACCTCTGTCATCTTTCTCTTCCCAATTGTTCATGAAAAGGCCGATGACATTGAAGCCTTCGTCTTTTAGTATTTTTGCGGCGATCGCACTGTCGACACCGCCACTCATTCCGATTACTACTGTTTTTTTATTTTTCATGGTGTTTTTTAAGCGAGAGCATTCAATAGCCGTCCCCTTTTGTGTCAAGAAGCATAACCTAGATTATTTGCTTTCTGCTAACTTCATTTTAGGTGAGCCTTATAGACAATACGCCCCCTTTTTTGTGTCAAGAAGCGCACAGAGATTTTCGATTTTGTGCTAACTTTAGTTTAGGCGTGCCTAATGGACAATACGACTCCCGCCCCAATTAGTTTATCATTGACCTAAGTAGAGCAATCTCTTCACCATAGCCTTGCACTGTTTCTACTGGAGTTTCAAGATAAAGAGGCACATTTTTTAATGACGGGTGATTGACTATTTTTGCAAATGTTTCAATCCCGAGTGAGCCTTTGCCTATTTGAGCATGTCGGTCTTTGTTTGACGCAAAATCGTGCATGCTATCATTGAGATGGATTGCACGAAGATATTTCAATCCGACGGTGTTGTCAAATTTGTCCAAGACGCCATCAAGGTTGTTTTTGATATCGTAGCCCGCTGAATAGAGATGACAGGTGTCGAAGCAAACCCCTATTTTTTCTTTGAGATGAATGTTGTTGAAAAGATCTTTTAGCTCCAAAAAGTTTCGACCGATTTCACTGCCCTTTCCGCTCATGGTTTCAAAAAGAACTGTTGTTGTTTGATTTGCAGTTAAAACCTCGTTTAAAATGTTGACAATGAACGACATTCCTTCCGATTTGTTTTCAGAGTTTGACCCCGGATGAAACACATAGAGATTGTTTGGGAGATATTCCAATGCTTCAAGGTCTTCTTGAAAACAGATCTTTGCAAACTCTCTCGTTGCTCTTGTTGTGCTTGCTGGATTCAAAGTGTAGGGCGCGTGAGCGAGGATTTGCTCAATATTGTTCTCAGTCGCGAATTCACGAAATAGCGCAAAATCCTTCTCGTCCGGGGCGCGTTTTGCGCCACCTCGAGGATTTCTTGAAAAATATTGAAAGGTGTTCGCTCCAATTGAAATGGCTTCACGAGCTGCGGCGAAAAAACCTTTTGATATTGAAAGGTGGGCTCCAATTTTCATGATTTTTTTTAATAAATAGCTAATATAGTAAATAACTGTTGTCAACAGTCTTCGACTGCTTTGTCGGGTTCTGCTTGCATTCGCATTCAGCGTCAAGAGGGTCGAAGCCCTTGTCAACAGTTTTCAACTATTCTGTCGGATTTTGCTCGTAGTCGCGTTCAGCGTCAAACGGATCAAAGACCCTTGTCAAGGGTTTTCAACCCTTTTGTCGGAAACTACTTCTACTAGAACTTCTCCAACAGAGGGGTCGAAGACCATTGTCAACAGTCTTCGACTGCTTTGTCGGGTTCTGCTTGCACTCGCATTCAGCGTCAAGAGGGTCGAAGACCCTTGTCAAAGGTTTTTCTTGTTTTTAGCATGAAGCATAAGGTTGACTCACACTATTAACTATTAGCTATTTCTCCCTTTTCTTATTTTCTGGACTGTCCAAATCCCTAGTTTCATTAGTTCACTAATGACAATGACACTTGATGCAATCCCAACGACTTTGAGCCATGTTATGATGTCGAGTGGCACTGTTCCGAAGAAAATCCCACCCCATTGCGTGATTATGATCTGAATAACAAGCGTTAGGCTCATTGCAATTAAGAATAATTTGTTTTTGAAAATGTTTTTGAACACTGATGCGGTTCCCAATTCTCGCGAGTTAAAAGCATTGAAGATTTGCATTATGGTGAAAGTTGCAAAAAGGACAGTTGGCATGAGATAAGGGTCGATTGCAAGAAAGTTCCATTGTTGCTGGGAAAGAACTAGTGTGGCAATGAAAATACCATTGACTACCATTCTTTTGAGCATACTTTTTGTGATTACATGCTCTCCCCGACGAATTGGCTTTCTCTCCATTATGCTGTTTCGAATTGGCTCAAAAGCAAGCGTTATGCCCGGAGGTCCATCCATGATAATGTTTATCCAAAGAATTTGGACAGCGGTCAAGGGAGAGCCGTGCCCCAAAATTACGCTCATTAGAATAAATAAGACCGCGGCAATATTGACTGTGATTGAAAAAGTGATGAACCGTCGAAAGTTTTCAAAGAGTCCTCTTCCCCATTTAACTGCACGAGCAAGAGTTGAAAAGCTGTCGTCAAGAAGAATGATGTCCGCTGCTTCTTTTGAAACATCTGTTCCAGCGATTCCCATTGCTATCCCAACGTCTGCGTTTTTTAGGGCTGGAGCGTCATTGATTCCATCTCCCGTTAGTGCAACAACATTGCCTTGTGCTTTAAGCGCATTGACGACACGCATTTTGATTAGTGGAGTGCTTCGTGCGATTACTTTGATATTTTTGATTCGCTCGGCAAATTCTTCATCGGAAAGATGTTCAAGATCTTTAGCCTCGACAACCTCGTTGGAGTTTGGAGTTAAGGTCAAATCATTTTCAACACTCACTCCACACTTATCCAGCATGTCCAACTCTTCCGCAATTGCGCGTGCTGTCACGATATTATCGCCCGTTAGCATTTTGATGTCGATGTTGGCTTTTTTGCAAGCTTGCACGCTTTCATAGACATCTTCACGAAGTGGGTCAGAAATGGCGGTGAAACCGTCGAATTTTAATTCTGAATTCTGAATTCTGAATTCTGAATAATTATCAATCCCTTTGTTTTTTTCTGCATTAATGTCATTGTTTTTATTTGCGTCATGGTTAGTTGATTCGTCATTTATTCTGCATTCATTTGCGCTAGCGAAAGCAATGACTCGCGCGGCACGCTTTTGGTATTCAACAATTTGTTCCTCGATTTTTGCTCTTTCTTCAACGCTGAGGTCGCACATGTCGAGAATGACTTCGGGGCTTCCTTTTGCATAGGTTGTTGTGCCGTCCTTTGTTTTGACTGTTGTCATCATTCTTTTTGTTTCTGACGAAAACGGGATAACTTCTACTATTTCATGCTCTGAACGAATTTTTTTGTAGTCAAAGTTGTGGTTTTTGGCAGAGACTAAAAGCGCACATTCCGTTGGGTTTCCAATAAATTTTCCATCATTAATGTCTGCCGTTGAATTCAAGCAACTGTTTAGGAACAGTTCATCCGTTAATTCTCCGCCAACGACAGTCATTTTGTTTTGGGTCAGTGTTCCCGTTTTGTCGGAACAAATGACGTTGACACAACCAATTGTCTCCGATGCTACTAGTTTTTTGACTAATGCCTTTTCTTTCGCCATTCTTAGCGTGTTGATTGAAAGAGACACAGCGACAATAGTTGGAAGCCCTTCTGGGACAGCTGCGACAATGAGAACAACGCTCATTAGAAATGCGTTCAAGATATTTTGAATATTTGCGTTGTCTGTGACGATGTAGCGCGTTAATTGAATTATGAAAACAAGTAGCGCAATGCTCGCACCAGCAATTGCGATTGTTTTTCCGAGTTTGCTGAGTTTTTCTTGCAGTGGTGTTGATGTTGATTTTGAAGACGAAAGCTCTCCTGCAATTTTGCCAAATTCTGTTTCTTTTCCGACTGCACAAACAAGCATTGAACCCGTGCCTGATGCAACATAAGTTCCGCTATACGCCATGTTAACACGGTCAGCAACGGCTATCGTTTCATCGTCAAACTTTGCATCGGCTTTTTTCTCAACGTGGTGACTCTCGCCAGTGAGGGCGCTTTCATCGACCGTGAGAGCGAATGACTCAAGCAATCTCCCGTCGCAAGCAATTTTGTCGCCACTTTGAAGAACAACAATATCCCCACAAACGACATCACCGACTTTTATTAATTTGCTCTCACCGTTTCTAATAACTCTGACAAAAACATCCTCGTTTAATTTGTTGAGTGTTTCAAATGCTTTTGCGCTTCGCCCCTCCATTACAACAGTGATAGCAACGCACAATGTTATGGCGAACGCAATTCCAATGACCTCAAAGATGTCAGAATATGTTCCTGCAATTGCTCCAACAATGTTAATAACAACTGCAATAACTAGGGCGACGATAAGAATTAAAATCATTTTGTCAGTTAGAGCGATGAATATTCTTTTGAAAACATTTTGCTTTTTCCCTTTTTCCAAAATGTTTTTTCCAAAATCTTTCTCGTTTGACAAAACCTGCTCGTCTGTTAGTCCTTGATGAACATTGGAATTGAACTTTTCTAATAGGTCTTTTTGCGAAGATGTGTGAAACATGTTTTTGATTAAAAATTGAAATTGAATGGGTAAAGACAAAGATTTTGAAACACATATTAAATATTCAATATCAGTTGGACTCTATCCGTCACGCTTTCAACTTCAACCGTGACTGCTTGTCCAAGTCTGAATGAATGAGCGACATTTGACATTGTTATTGTTTTTTCATTGAAGACATAGCCATAGCCCGGCAAGCCATCAATGCGGATTAGTCCTTCGACACTGTTCTCAAGTTCGACAAAGACCCCCCATTCAATAACTCCAGAGACAATTCCTTGATATATATTGCCAATCTTGTCTTTCATAAACTCACATTTTTTGAAGTCGACAACTTCTCTTTCCGCACTCTCTGCCATTCTTTCACGTTCACTGCATTGTCTTGCAATCTGAGCAGTTTCAGAGCCAAAGTGTCCAAGATTTTTGTTGCCAAATTTCAAATAGTCTTTTAATATGCGATGAACGATTAGGTCGGGATAGCGTCGTATTGGAGATGTGAAATGGAGATAAAATTCGCTGGCAAGTCCGAAGTGTCCTTTGTTTTTTTCTTCATATTGTGCTTTTGACATGCTTCGGAGCGCCATTTTGTTGACGGCAAG
>WQSV01000120.1 GCA_009787685.1 Bacillota bacterium | reverse complement strand
CCGTCCAACCCATCAATACCATCCGCTCCTCTCTCTCCTTGTTCACCTTTTTCTCCATCAATTCCGTCTCTGCCATCAATACCATCTATTCCATCCAATCCATCAACACCAGCTTCTCCTTTTTCACCTCGTTCACCAGTTTCTCCCTTTTCACCTCGCTCTCCACGTTCCCCCTGTTCTCCCTGCGCTCTCACACCCGTGTTTTCGCCATTAATGTGCCAGTAACCATCGACTATTTTAATAGGGAAGTCAATCGGTGGTTCAACAGGTGGCTCATATGGAGGATTAACAATCTCATTGTCAAGAGGTGTTTTTTTAAACAAATATTCATGATTTGCGCTCGTACCGCCATATTCAAAATATGTCACGACTCGAAGATTATCATCATTGTCCATCGAAATGTTCAAGGACACTTCTTCACCGAATTGAGGTCCAACATAACCCAGCCCATTCAAAAGTCCAAACAAATAGTCATCCTTTAATTGAACCTTGCCATTCTCAATTTCGCCAGAAATGCTTCTGGAAAAAACAATAGACTCATCAATATTTGAAATACCAACTGGCTCAAAATTAATGAATTGTGAAACAACAATATGGTAGTTTTCATTAAACATCACTCTAATTGAAGCGTCAAGAATTAATCCGTTCCCAAAGTCTATTTCGCCATGAGTCAACAATTGTCCAATCAAGCTACTTCCATTTCCAGTTGTCAAAAGAATGTCAATCTCCATTTCTTCGCCATTCAAAAAATTAACCATGTTCAAAATTCTTCCAACAACAACAATTTTTTCAGTCCAAAAATAATTAGGCGCCCCCCATGCTTCATGGCACGGGTCAAAAACAACAAGAGTGACAATGTCATCAGATATTAAGACATTGACCGCCAAATTAGGATCAGCAATAGTGCCATAGGCAGTTGGTTCTGGATTTGAAAGCATTCCATTTGCCATCCAAACTCCACCAAGTTCGCCGTTGTCAGTTTTGCTTGAAATAGAGATATGTGTCCCATTTGCAAAAACACTAACGTAAAAAAGTCCGATATGTTCGTCCGAAATCGTATTTGGTTCGCGACTCAACAAAACATAATTTCCATCAATCAAATCACCATCCACAAAAACTCCATGAGTTTGAGCGGAAACGGAAACAAAATAGTTCGGCAAAAAAACTAACCAACTCAAAACAACCGCTATCAAAAACAGTGAAATGAACGCAATTCCCAATGATTTCAATTTCGTGTGTCTACTTTTCATGCCATTAGTATGCACACTTGTTTTAATTTTATTAGCAAACAAAAAATTTCAAAAACACTTGACTATTCGTCCTTTTTCATAATATAATAATATCGTGCAAAAATCATTCTCGGTTTAATTGGCTAATATTGAGTTTTATTTTTTTGCTACTATGTCAATAATGACAGTAGAAACAAAATTGATATCTCGCAATTAAAATTTTTTTATTTTTTGCAACGAAACATGGTTTCATGTTGTGTTGATAGTAGAAGGAGATGAGAGAAACCTTCCTAAAAGAAACAATGGATAAGTTCGGCGACATGGTTCTAAGAGTCGCCACTTCCGTCTGCGGAAATAAGGGTGACGCAGAGGATGTCTTTTCTGATGTCTTTTTCGCTCTTTGGAGATTGAACAAACAATATTCCTCGGATGAGCATCTCAAAGCATGGCTAATCAGAGTCTCAGTCAACAAAGCAAAAAATGTTCGAAAAAGCGCTTACAATCGCCACAAAGCTGTTCTTCATGAAAATATTTTTGCCGAGGATAACTCTTTTGAAAACAGTCTTGATGTCCAAAATGCTCTCGAAAAATTGAAGCCAAGAGACAGAGCAGTTGTCTATCTCCACTATTACGAAGGCTATTCTTATCAAGAAATCTCAAAAATAATTGGATTGAAAGAAGGAAGTGTTCGAAGTGTTGCAAAGAGGGCGAGGGAAGAAATGAAAGAGCTTTTGATTTAGTGGCATTGAATTTTAAAATTTGACTAAGAAAAACAGCCAAAATCAGTCTAAGACTGCTTCACAATAATTAAGTATTATGCACTGAAATTGTGCATTGGAAAAAGGAGAAACCATGAAAAAACTACTGACAATCATTCTAATAATCGTATCATTAGTGATGTTCACAGCTTGCTTTGATGGAATATTTGGGCATAGCCTTAACGTTTCAGCGGGTGGCGGAAATCATCATGCAACTTGCAGGGTCTATGGCTGTGAGGATTGTGCTTTCAACATGAAAGGGCAACAAAGACCAAGCAACAACCCCACATGCAGAGTCTATAATTGTATTGATTGTAAATTCAACACCCACCACAATGGAAGCAACAACATTTTCACAAGAAACACCCAAAGAAATACAAGAAACTGTCTCTTGGGTCAAGGAATAATGTGCCTTGTCTATAACTGCCCAACATGCACACCACCTCAAAACAATGGTTACCAAAAAATCACATGTCTTGTCTATAATTGCCCAACATGTTAATAGAACAGAAATCACAGTGAAGATACTTCATTTAAAAATCAAAAATTTAACAATCATTGTGCATTGAAAAATGTGCATTGTAAATTGGAAAAGGAGCGACCAAAATGTCAAAACTCAAAAATCATTTTGATGATATCAAAGCAACCGATGAGTTGAAACAAAAGGTTTCAAGCAAAGCAACAAGGGCTGAAAAAGAAACAGTCCCAGTTTTGGATTACGCATTGGCATCAAACTCAAACAGAAATGGAACTCGTTCTCAAAACTTTTCAACTTTAAAAAATCGCAACCTAATTATTATCATATCTCTGGTGATGGCGACGATTCTCATTCTCGGAATCATTGCTCCTTTCGTCACGTTTAATGCGCTTTTAAACGACTCTCCAGACTTCAATCGTGCAAGACAAATTCAAAATTCAGCGCATTTGCAACAAGTTTTAAATTTCCAACCTCGTGACTTTGACTTTAATTTTTCAGGTGGTTGTTCATCAGATTTTCCAACAAATGACAGGGACAATGGTGGCGGTAATTACACAACAGACGGAGCAGGAAGGCCGGGACTGGTCTCACCCGACTCGACACCACCTCCGGGAACTGGTGGAAACAGTGAAACAAATGTTCAAATCCAAGGCATGGATGAGGGAGACATCGTCAGAAATGATGGCAATTTTATTTATCGCCTTTCTCCAAATGGCCTAACTATTGTCGAAACAAACTTCGGTCAAATAAACCATGTCACTTCAATTCAATATCAAAACTTTTCTCCAATTGAAATGTTTGTTCGTGGAGACACCATGGTCATAATTGGTGGAACTTTTAACAATCCTCAAACAAGTTGGAACGACTCAATTGCAGGGGGGTGGTTTGATTTGAGGTTCTGGCACTCACGTGTCCAAATCAGAATCTATGACATTTTTGATAGAACGGAACCAACACTTAAACAATTCTATGAAATAGACGGAATCTTCCAAACAAGCCGAATCAGCGTTGAATGCGAAACACTCTTCTTCGTTGTTAACTATTTTCCAAGAAGATGGAGCAGTGAAACAAGACAAACAGATGTCAGACGTCCATACTATCGAACTTCAAAAGACGCAGAATTTTCACCTTTCCCAGTTGAAAACATGTTCTACTTTCGAAGAAACAGAGCAACATCTTATATGATTTTGGGAAGAATTAATCTTGGAGACCTTGAATCTGAGCCAAAAGTTCGAGCATATCTTTCAAGTGCAAACATAATCTCAGTCGGTCTTAACAATCTCTACACTTCAACAACTCGCGGTGGTCAAAACTGGGGAGTCGCATCTTCAGAAAGAAGATCCTATGTTTCAAGATTCTGTCTTGAAACGCTCAACTTCACGGGCTATGTCGTTGTTCAAGGTGAGCCCCCATCTCGCCATGCAATTGATGAGTATCGTGGATATCTCCGAATCGCAACGACCTATGGAAATCGTGGGCAATGGATGACAAATGAAGGGAACACTCTCGCATCAGCAATCTTCGTTTTCGACTCGCGCCTGCGACTTGTCTCAAGCATAACAGGAATTGCGCCACAAGAACAAATGGACTCAGCCGCATTTGATGGCAATTTTGGTTTCATTTCAACTTCTCCGCCAGACCTAATCTGGGATCCGTTATACACCATTGACCTAACTGACCCACGAAACCCAATACTTTCAGAAGGACTTGAAACAGACGGAATCAATGACTACCTTCGTCCCATCCGCGGAACACCGTTTGTTATCGGAATTGGTCAAGACGCACCACCAGAGGGAAGCGCTCTTCAAACGGGCATAAAAATCGAACTCTACTATATGCGTCCGGGAACTGGAAAAATGCCCGAAAGCAGAGCAAAATTCACTGTCTATGGAAACGCAACATTTGCGGAAGTTCTCCACAATCCTCGCGCACTTCTCTTTATGCATGATGAAGAAACAAACCAAGGAATAGTTGGGTTCGCAGCGGAAAGCGCTCACTGGGGTTGGAGCGGAGGAATGTCGTCGTTTAATGGAACTCTTTCTCAAGGTTTTTTCCTTTTCACATTTGACGCAAATGAGGGGACAATGGAGTTCGTCGGTGAAACTGAACAGCGATTAATATATGGACACTATTCAACAGTTGTCATCGCTCCAACGTTCTCAAATTTCGACACAACAGAACCTCTAAGCGAAATGTGGAACAATCTGCATTGGAGCGACACTTGGCAAGCACGAATGAATGTTAAAAATTATTATATCAATCGTGCAATAGTCAACCAAGGCTACCTCTTCACAATCTCTGACAATCTCATTGCAGGCTATTGTCTTGCAACCATGACAAGAGTTAGTGAATTCAAAGGAAACTAGTCGCATTTAGCAAAAATAAAAACAGTCAAAAAAAAGGCAAACCACCAAACAATTAAAAAAAGCTGTTCACATTAATTTTGTGAACAGCTTTTTTTAATTTTTCAATCTTTCCAATCCCCGTCTGTTATCCAAT
>WQSV01000119.1 GCA_009787685.1 Bacillota bacterium | reverse complement strand
CAACACGTTTGACCGGAAAGCCCGGAGAAATTTCCAGTTCATAGCGAGTGACAGCTGGACCTTTTGTTATGTTCTTCACAGTTGCAGGGACTTTAAAATCTTGCAATGTGTCTTCAATAATTTGAGCTTTTCTTTGAATTTCTTCTGGACTGATTTCTTGTGGATGAGTAATTTGATTGACAAGAAACTCCGTGAGAGGTGGAACATATTTTGATGTTGTTTTCTTTTTTCTTGCAACAACCTCTTGTGGAGGTTGAAAAAGGCTAACTTGATCTGGAAGCGGAACTGTTGCGACTCTGCTTTTGCTTTTTTTGTTAAGTCCTTTGAATGGATTTTCTGGTTTCGTTTCTGCTTCAACGTAATGTCCTGTGTGGTCTTGATATGCGTCAAATCCTGTTTCAGAAAAATCTAAAACAAGCTCTTCTTCCTCTTCTTCAACTGTCTCAATGTCTAGTTTGTCTTGAGTAATAAATTCTGGTTCTTCCTTGATTGCCTTTTTCAAGAACTCTGGAGTAAACTCCACTTCTTCTTCAATTGCAAAGCCAGTTTTGTGGTTCGATGGAGCAACATCAAAAGTTATTTTGTCAAGAATATTAAAAGACTGCTCTTCCTCCTTAATCTCGATTACTTCTTCTTTCGCGTTTTCTTCTCTGAGATGAATTGTTTCCTCAATTTTTTCCTTAACTTCTATTTCCTCAAATTTCTCATCAGCAAAATCGTCGATTTTAGAAAACTTTTCTCCGACATCCTCCATTGATTCATTTTTCTCTTCTTTGATAGCTGGTGCTGGTTGAGCAAATGTTTTGACAACTGGTTCACGCGACAAAATCGGCTTCTCTGGAATATGCGCCACTGGTCTAGACGCAATTGTTTGAGGAACAACTGGCTCAAGGACAGGAGAACCATATGAACTAATTGTTGACATGTCATAGGCTTTTGTTGTTTTTGCTGTCGTGTTGTTATAGGTGTCGATTGGATAGTCATTCAATAGTCCATAAGGAATGCTTTTCCCAAGCGGACTTGTTGTTGATGGACGATGAACAAGCGGAACTGATTCTATTTCAATTCTTTGACTTCCCCTCGTTTGCTCCGATTTCGATGGAACAACAACACTTTCTTTCTCGCTTGGAGCAACACCAAGTTGTTCTTCAAGTTTTTTTGAGAATTCATAACCATTGATTATTTCTCTTCCTGAGTTGACTGGAACTAGGTCTTTTTCCAAAAGAACTGGTGCAGTTTTTAATTCTGACTTGGACTGCGCTTCCTGTTGTTTTTTTTCTTTTGGTATTA
This sequence comes from Bacillota bacterium, assembly GCA_009787685.1. Classification (GTDB taxonomy): domain Bacteria; phylum Bacillota; class Clostridia; order Christensenellales; family Pumilibacteraceae; genus WRAY01. Next base: position 3,700 of record WQSV01000119.1, on the reverse strand, counting down.
GTGAAACTTCATCATGAATTATGATTGGAGGTCTTGAAATAGATGGTGATGCCATAACTGGAGTTGGAACGATTGCTTGATGCGATGCAACAGGGGGAACAAACGAATGAGCGTTGTATGGCGAAATAGTCCTGTCACCAAAAAGCGTTTTCATCGCTTCTTCACGCCTATCAATTTCAACAGTTTGAGCGCTGTTTTTGTAGAGTTCAAATTCCTCATCTTTTAACAGAAAAGAATGTTGCCTCTCACCTTCTCCCATGCTCGACTTCATTTCACTAAAAGAACTCTCTTCAAACGTGGCCACTTGTTGGGTTGGCTGAATATTTTCGACAAACAATTGTGAGCATGGAACGTTTTGAGTTTTTGCGGATTGAGTTGCAACTTGATTCGGATTGAAACTGTGAGGTTTTTTGACAATTCTCTTTTCTTGTCTTGATTCCTTCGCCTTAACTCTTTTGGTCGCACCTTTTGGAAAGAACTTGTTTTTGACCATAATGAGAACAATTAAAGCAATTCCAAGAGCCATGACGATATAAGCAGCGACTGGAGTTATAGCAGCTGCTATTGCATAAGCAAAAATTCCAAAAAACGCTCCACCTGCTGTGTGGTTCGCATAAACTGCACTAAGATAGTCACCAAATCCATATGTCATGAATTCAGCATGAGATGTTGCAAGGGTTAAAATAAAAATACTAAGAAGGGTTATTCCTAAAATTTGAAACGCTGTTTTTTTGCGAACACCAAGAGTTCTGTCTTGAATCAAAATAACACCATAGACAGCTAGACATATGAACATAGGAAACGCCAAATAGCCAAATGAGCCAATAGCAAAATTTCTTACACCCCTTGAAACTGCTCCAAGGACAACTGGAATGCTCATGCACAAAAGAAAAAACACACTCACAACAATCAGTGCAAGTCCTATTATATCTTTTTCTCTTTGTCTTTTAGTGGTTTCTTTTTTTATTGGTTTTTTTGACATGCGGAATTTTTCCTCAAATATTTTTTTTGCATTACTACCCTATTCTAACACACCTTAAAAGTATAACATACAATTCCAGTTCTATCAAGCATTTATGACCATTTTCCTAATCATTTATTCAAAATATTTTTTCACAAAAAAGAAAGGCAAAAAACTTATTTCCAAAATAATTTCAAATTTTCCATAAATTACAAGTAAAAAGTTTTGAAAAATCGTTGACAAGTTATTAATAGTATGTTAATATATATTTAACAATTAATTTAAATTGTTAACAAACTTGTTTTTGAGGATTGTTGCTGGGTTAGCTTAAGTGCAACATATGAAAACTTTAAAAACATTCTACTGCCTCTTTCTCTATTCTCTTTCTCTAAAATGAGCCGAAGCGTATTCAGACGCATCGGCTCATTTTTATTATGTTTTTTAATATTGATTAATCTCAATTACACTAGAAAAATGTGAACACAATCACTTTATTTAATCTGCGCTTTGCATGGTTATATTTTTAACCGCAACATTCGCTTGGCTCAAATTCATAGTCTGCAACTGCTTTGAGATATATTTCAAAAACTGCCCTTAAAATTTCCTCATCATTGACTGGTTGGAAAAGTTTTTCTTCACCCTCTTCGTCAAAGAAGTATTCAAAGATGACTGCTTCATCGTCTTCAATTCCATCCACTTTTTCAACAGGTTGTAGCAATTCATAGAATTTCTCTTGATATTCAATGCTTGCAACTTCAAAAAATTCAATTGGCTTATTGTTGTCATCATAAAGCGTGATGACTGCATCTTCACCGAAAATCTCAACAGCTCCGTCAAGATCTTTTCTAACTTCGACTATTTCTTCTTTTTTTGTTTCTTTCTTTGGCATTTTAATTGCCTCCTTTTATTCTTTTATGTTAACATTTCTTGGCAACGCTGTCAAGGGTTTTCGACCCTTTTATGAGATTTTGCTATGCTGTCAAATGAATCAAAAATCCGCCATTTGGCATGGAATTTAGTTGAACAATAGGTGGGTGCAAGCAACTAATCAAGAGTCACCAACAAAAGGGTCACAAATCCAAAACAAAATCCGTGTCACAAAAATTGACACGGATTTTGTTTTTCTTTTTTTGACTTCCTAGATTTCAATATCAGTGATGTCGTCACTGTTGAAAAGTTCTTCAGTGTTCACTTCAAGGTCGCAGTTACAACCGCAAGAAATGCAATCGCCATCTTTCGCCGCCTCCATTTTGAAGCGATAGTGATTTGCTTTTTCTCTTAACTTCGAACTGATTGTGTCTTGAGTGTCGCGAACGAATCTGCGTGCGGCATAGTTATTCCCGATCAAAATCGCACCCGCCACCAATCCAACTGTTGCCCCGATAAAAAAAAGTCCTGTTTTCATATGTATTGTTTTTCCTCCTAAAAGCGGTGTTTCGCTTTCAATATTATTATGGGACAACTATGCTTAAACTATTCATAACAAGCATATAATATTATTATGAAAAAACGAATTGTTCTTTTAGGTGGCGGAACTGCTGGACATGTTATGCCAAATATTGCACTACTGCCCTACCTCAACGAATTTGAGGTTCATTATGTTGGAGATCCAAATTCGGTTGAAGAAAGACTGATGTCGACATTTAATAATGTTTATTTTCATCCATTAAAGAGCGTGAAGTTTGATCGTTCAAATTTGTTTCAATCGCTACTTATTCCACTTCGCCTCTTAAAAGCAAAAAAAAAAGCAAGAGAATTGCTTGAGCATATTGACCCATTTCTTGTCTTTTCAAAGGGAGGATATGCAACTTTGCCAATCGCCCTTGCCACAAAGTCTCAAAATATACCCTTAATCGTCCATGAGAGCGATATGAGCTTGGGATTGGCAAATAAGTTGGCTGTGAAAAATGCAAGTTTGTTGCTGTCATCTTTTTCAAACATTCACCCAAAAGCAAAACATGTCGGCTCACCCCTTAGGCAAAGTGTTTATGATGGAAGAAAGAGTGTTGCAGAAAATGAAACAGATTTAGTTGGGCGAAAAAATCTTTTGGTTTTTGGCGGCTCATCTGGTTCGATTGCCATTAATAACGCGCTCTATGAAGCTGTGCCAACTTTAACGAAGCATTATGACATAGTCCACATCGCAGGAAAAAACTGCACAAATGAGTTCAAACACCCAAGATATATGAGATTGCCTTACACTGACAAAATTCAAGATTACTATGCTTGGGCGGATTTGGCTGTTTCTCGTGGCGGAGCGAACGCACTTTTTGAGCTTCTCTCTTTAAAAAAACCAACTCTCGTCATACCTCTTCCAAAGGGAGTTTCTCGAGGAGACCAAGTTCAAAACGCAAGATACTTTTCTGAAAAAGGTTGCGTAAAAGTTTTGGAACAAGAACGTTTGAGTTCTCCTATTCTTTTGAACGAAATATTAGAACTCGACAAAAACAGAAACGAATTAATTCAAGGCATGAACAAACTAAGAGGTATTGACGGAACAAAAGAAATAGCAAGGATTATTAACGAATTTGTTTAATGTCTTTCCACACTTTTCTTTAGGTTCTAATTTAATATTTCACTAATCGTATCATAATAAGAATAACCTTGAGATGCAAACAAAAAGTCAATCTCAAGCAATTTTCACAATGACAATAATGTTTTTTTCATCCTACTCACACAACCTTTTTGAAATGAGTATTTGAAAAGATTTTTACTTGTGTATGGGTGGCGTCCTCGACC
>WQSV01000118.1 GCA_009787685.1 Bacillota bacterium | reverse complement strand
TCTGACAAAATCCCAGTGACAGTGAGTGAAAGACTGATTAATGGGGTCGATTTAAAGATCGGTTCAAAAATTTCATTGAACGGTCAATTTCGTTCCTACAACAAGATGGTCGGAGAGCGCTCAAAACTAATGTTAACAGTTTTTGTCAGAGATTTTGAAAAAAGTGAAGGAGTTGACAACCCAAACAACGTTGAGATTGCAGGCTATATTTGCAAACCTCCAATCTATCGAACAACTCCATTCAATCGTGAAATTTGCGATATCTTGGTCGCTGTTAATCGTGCATATAACAAGTCTGACTACATACCCTGCATTGCATGGGGACGAAACGCAAGATTTGTCAAAGATATTCAAGTCGGACAAAAAATCACAGTGTTTGGTCGTGTCCAATCTCGTGAGTACACAAAAAAACTCTCCGAAACAATGAGCGAAACAAGAGTGGCATATGAACTCTCTATCAACAAAATATCACTTGATGAATCAACTGAAAACTGAAAGTTGAAAATTAAAAAGTGCGGTTGAAAAAATCAACCGCACTTTTTAATTTTTTAATATTAATTTCTCACGATTTCGCCCAGTTTCCGTCGAGTCCAACTCTCGTAGTCTTGTTGGGGGGGGAGGCTCAATTTGTTTTGTCATTAATTTCAACCTCTAGTTTTCCTCTTCAATTCTCTAAGCCAATCCACCAAGCATTCTGCGTCTTCTTAATTTGATATATCTAAAGCCAAGAACTCCGCCGAGAACACCAGTTGTCCCCAAGATTGAGCCAGCAACGATTTGAGTCAAATTGATGAAGTCATAATCGATGTGAGGGGTTTGAACATAGCCATAGAAGATTTCGCCATCAATCATGAACCTAATGAAAGTGAAATCTCTCGTGTTGTCAAACGAGAAACCGGGAACTTCAACTCTTGTTCCAGACTCAAGTGGGATGAACTCTCCAGTGTCTTGAGTTCTGAATCTTGAGTCAAATGCCCAACTTCCATTTGGATGAGCCTCCGTTGGAGGAACTCTCATAAAAATATAGGCTCCGTGAGCGGGTCTAAGTGGGGAATCTGGGTCGGCTGGATTGATCCTCAAAACCCTTGCCATGACAATCGTTGCATTTTCATTGAGAGTCGTTCCGGGAGGAAGTCCAACAATAACATCACCTGCATAAATGAACCCTTCCAAGTTGTTGCTAGTTCTGACTCTGAACCATCTTTGTTCAATGCTTCCAAAATTGTCCCAAAAACCATGAGTGATGTTGCCATACATATCTTCGTTATAGACAAATCCAAGAAGAGTCAATCTGTCGCCCTCAACAAGAGAGGAGTAGCCAGCGATAAGATTAGACTGTCTTGCGGGAAATGCTCTGACTTGAGCGCCAGTTCTGAAAACTGTCAAATACCCTCCAGCAAAAGCAACCAAGTCATCTGAATATTCTTCTGGTGGGGAAGAAAGGTGTGATGAAAGAACATATCCAACAATCAAAGTCGTCCCATCAAGGTTGTCTGCAACAATTCTGGTGAAACCTGCTTGTTGTCCAGTCGGAACAATAACTCTGAATCCAAGGGCAAGATGAGCAACAACATTTCCAGATTGCGATGGTCTTGAGTGAACGAAAGTTCCAGACAAGTTAATAACAGTGTGAATAATTCTGTTTGTCGAGTCATATTCATTTGCTCCGCCGTCAAAATGATTTGGAAATTCGGGCATAACAACTGCGAACTCAGTTGAGCGAATGATTTGAATAATGTGCCTCGGAGTGTTAGCCGCCAAAATATCTCTTTCAAGAATCCCAGTCTCGTCTGCACGAGATTGTTCAATAGACGAGACATGAATGTTTGAAAATCTCCCAGTGATATTAAGAGTTCTTTCATAAGACTCATAATAAATTGGAATTCCGCTCAAATCATAACCCTCAAAATGAATGCGTTTGATTGAATGAGGAGCATTATTTTCGCTTCCGTCAATAACAAGAAGATAAAATCCGCCGAATGGATCAGCCGCAATCCCTTGAACATTGGCTGGATTTGACGGAAGATAAATCGGTGAAATTTGAATGTTGCTGACAGTCGGGTTGTCATAAATTCGAAGAGCAGAGAATGCGTATCCTGTTCCGTCAATGTTCAAATAAGCATATGCATAGATAAAAGTCTCAGAGTGGACGAAAGGAAGGATAGGAGTGCTGTCTATGCTTCGAATGTTTGAAATTCCTTCAATCAGTTGAAAAGGAGTGGTTCCAGCATGTCTTCTTCGAAGTTCTCTGTTTCCGTTTGAGTTTTCAGTGACAATATAAATGTCACCACCTGCGCTCACTGCAATGTCAACAATTGTTTGACTGCTGACAATGTTCGGAATGGTCGTTCTCGCAAATGTTGGGGCAGAGCCAATAATAGTAATCGCGTTGCCATGAGTGACATAGAAATTGACAAGTCCTGCCGCAATAGCAGTTGGGGAATTGATGTTAATAATGTTTTCAAAAGTTTCTCCGTCATAGATAACAACTCGATTGTTGTCACGGTCAGCAATAGCAATCTCGCTTGCGCCACGCGTTGCAACATCAACAGGAGAGTGGAAGAACCCGTCATCAGAGCCCATTGAAGCGATTAAAGGAGTGACCAAAAAGGTAGTGTTGCAAATTCTCAAAATCCCGTTATTGCCATCTTCATCTTCTGTCAAAACAAAAATAAAATCTCTTGATGAACAAATTGCGATTGGATAAGGCTCAAATTCATTAGATAAATTGATATTTCTTTCTCTAATTGCAGACAAATCTTCAACATAAAAAACACGAAGTGAGCTTGATGTCAAGACTACTGCATAAGAATTTTCATTTTCTTCAGTTGCTGAGATTGTTGTTAATCCAATTCCAGATAGTGTGATTTGTGGCGAAGATTGAGAAGATGAAAGTGGGGCAAAAACTTCATCAATAACATTAAATCCAAGGCGAGTGCCATCGTTGTATAGTCCAAAAAGTGAATTGTCAGTAACAGCAAGATGATTAATTGAACCGAGCAAGAAATTGTTGCGACCGTATGTTGCAAGGTCAATGTTGTGAGACACGATAAGTGGACCAGTTGCAATATGTATTGGGTCGACTAAATTGTCGAAATCATAGCCATAGCGAGACGTTGTGAAAACACTTTGAGAGTTCAAAAGAGGAACATTTGAAATGCCTTCCACAATTCTCATCGCAACACCAGATTCTTCTGGAAGAGAATAAACAAACATGCCATAAAAATTGTTTTCATTTCTCTCAATCGTGAAGAGTCTGTCGCCATAACGCTGAAATTGAGTGACCGAGCTTCCTGTCGGAATTCTCACTCTGTTTGGAATGTTGTAGAGAGTTGCATCCTCTCCGTCTGGAGCATGAAAAACAACCAGTTCATATGAATAGTTCGTTGTTCCGCCATTTCTGTTGAGGACATAAAGATTCTCATCATAAAAAACTATATCCCTAGCATCTTCAAAATAATGATAAACTCCGCCCCCAACTGGTTGGATATAGGTCGAGGGAGTGATTGCCAAGCTGACATCAATAGTTTGTCCAGTCGCATTAGCTGGAGCAAAGCCCATTGCAAACAAACTGAAAACAAAAAGTAAACTAAGTGTCAAAACAGCAAAAATTTTATTGATTTTTTTACGAACAATTTTCATAGTATCTATAATTATATCATAAGCAAAATATTCTGTAAAGTAAAAATGAACAACTTACATCTTTTTTTTAATTTTGAGCAACACAAAAAATAGTCAGTTATTCCCACTAAAACATCAAAAGAATTGAACCAATGAGTGACATTTAACAAAACACTCGTTGTTTTTTCAAAAAACGACAGACAACTAACTATTTCACAAATCACCAAAAAAACGAAACAAAAAAACAAATTTCAAATTTTCCAATCAAAATCACTTGACAACCCCCTCTAAACTCGGTATACTAGCAAAGTTGCGATTTCATGGAGTGGTACTCAAGTGGCTGTAAGAGGCGTCCCTGCTAAGGATGTAGACCGGGCAACTGGTGCGAGGGTTCAAATCCCTCCCACTCCGCCAAGAGAGAACGAGTTGAACCCTCGTGAAAGCGAAAGTCCTGATGACATTCATCAGGACTTTTGTTGTTTGTGTGTTTGTAGAATATTTCTATTTTGTCGTCATGAAGTTTTATTTGTCGTATGAGCAAATCTATCATTTGTTTTGGTTCTTTTTTGAGGGCGGTTTTGATGTAGCCCACTATCTCTTCTTTTGTGAGTAGTATTGTCAATTTTGTTTTTTCTATGGCTATTTTTTCTAGCAGTTCGCTTTGAACTGCTTCGAGTTCCTCAAGGCGTTGTTTTGTTGAGTTTGTGACGATGCCTTTTTCAATTGCTGACATAATGTTGTTTAGAGATTTACGAAATTCACTTTGTTCTTTTAAAAGAATTGTCATGAAAGATTGGTCTTTTAGGCGATTTTGATGAGCGGAAATAATTTGCTCTGCGACAAAATTGACGGTTTCTGGATTGTTTAGAATTTGGAAAGTTGTGTCGATGATTAGGTTTTCAAGAATATCCTTTTTCACAACTTCTTTTTTGCAATTTCCGCCTCGCTTATGTTGCAATAAAAATTTTGATATGGTATACTTATATTAATATTAATTGGAGAAAAATCATGAAGAAAAAACTGATATTTTTTATGGCAATTGTTGCGTTGATTGTATTGATGCCAGTTACTATGTTTTCATTTGCAAATAGTGGCAGTGGTGGCAGTGAAGAAAATAGTAATTCGATATTCTTTCATGTTTCAAACAGACACAATCTACCAAACAATGTGTATCTTAATAATGATGCAACCGAAATGAGAATTGTTCTCACAACAGGTGTGTCGACAGAATTAATATTAACCGAATTTTTCTATGATCCTTATTGGGAGAATGGTTTGCATGAAATAGAGTTTGTTTCAAATGCAAATTCGCATTTTTTTTGGAATGAGGTGAGTGGAAATTTGGAGTACACATCATTCTTATTTTCAGAAAGTGGTTATGAATTGTTTAGGGCAAGGGCGTCTTGT
>WQSV01000117.1 GCA_009787685.1 Bacillota bacterium | reverse complement strand
ACAATATTTGTCTTAACCATTGCTATTCCATCTTTCATCACGCTGACTACTATGTCGAGCATGCTTGATGGAAGGGGGGTTGTTAATGTTTTGTTGCAGCGATGGGGTTTCACAGAACATCCCTTGCCGTTTTTGACAGAAACAAACTGGGCAAGGGTGACGGTCATTATTGTTAATATGTGGATAGGGATTCCGTTCACGATGCTTTTTGCTACAGGGGTTTTGCAAAATATTCCAGAAGAACTTCATGAAAGTGCAAAAATTGACGGAGCAAATGCATGGGTTCGTTTCAGAAAAATAACAATGCCGTTTGTCTTGTTTGTCACCGCACCCGTTCTGGTCACACAGTTCATTGGAAATATCAACAACTTTAATGTTATTTTCTTCCTCACAAACGGTTTGCCACTAAGAGGAGATGCGTCGGGAGCGGGAACAACTGACTTGCTCATCACATGGCTCTTTAGGCTGACTGCGGAAACAAGAGACTTCTCATATGCAAGTGTTATCGGATTTGTCGTTTTCATAATAAACATTTTAATAGCACTCGTTCTCTTTAGGACAAAATCATTCAGAGACGACACAGCATTCAGAAACTAATCTATCGCCGATAGCCTTGGCGTTGTCATGCAAGAAAAAACCCGACAAAAGTGTCGAAGACACACAGAAATTATGGCAATAACAACAATGAAAAGAAAGAATACGACGAAAATCAATGCGAAATTTAAAAATTGGGCATTGGTTTTTGCTTGCATTTTTGCAGTTTCATTGATTTTACCGTTTATTAGTGGCAACGGAGAGGTTGTTTTGATGGCGGTTGCTTTTGGTCAATTTTTGTCGAACGGTCAACTTGCAGGGGTTTTGATTCTCATTGCTCTTGTTGGAGTGATTGTTGGTAGCAGGCTGATAGTGTTTTCAAAAAGAAAAGGTGTTTTGGCGTTGGTTGGAACAGCTCTGGGTGCGATTGGAGTGATCGCTGCATTTATGACTTTATTCACAATCAAAGAAGCATCTGATTATGTTGGATATGTTGGCGGAAATTTTTTGATGAGAAATCTTAATGTTGCGTGGTATGTTTTTTTTCTCGCGTCACTTGGGACATTGTTTTTCTCGCTTCGTGTTGTGAAAATTGACACTGCCTACATACTCATCACAGCCCTTTGCGTTATTTGGATAATCCCAATACTATGGATTTTTGTCAACTCTTTCAGAGTCGATCCGGGACAATATTCGCCCTATTTTTTCCCAAGAGAGTGGACAATTCGAAATTATTTGACATTGTTTAGTGACACTGAAAGGTTCAGATTTGGTCGTTGGTTTTTGAACACTTTGCTGGTGTCGACGATTTCAATGACAATCTCAGCAATCGTTATTTTAAGCACAGCATATGCTTTATCTCGTTCAAAATCAAGAAGAAAACCTTTAATAATGATGGGACTTCTCATTGTTGGAATGTTCCCGGGGTTCATGGCTATGACAGCGGTCTATTTCTTGTTGCAGTGGATTGGCTTGCATCAGAGTTTGATTGCACTCATTGCAATTTATTCTGGATCATCCGCACTTCAATACCTCATTGTTAAGGGCTTTTTTGACACCTTGCCAAAATCAATTGAAGAAGCGGCATATATTGATGGAGCAACAAAGTTAAGGGTTTTCATTAAAATAATGATACCCCTCTCAAAGCCGATAATAATATTCACTTTGCTCACAACATTCATCATTCCATGGGGCGACTTTATTTTTGCAAGCTTTTTGCTAAGGGGTGGTGACAATGCTAATTTCACAGTTGCAATGGGATTGTTTGACATGCTCGACAGCACGTATGTTGAAACATGGTATACTCGCTTTGCTGCGGGCGCAATAATCGTTGCTGTGCCAATTGCAGGATTGTTCATCGCTCTTCAAAAATACTACACCCAAGGTTCAGCAGGAGCAGTTAAAGGTTAAATTATTAGTTGTGGAAATTGTTAAAAGGCAGAGCCCTTTAAGTCGGGTTCAAGAAATGTTGTCTTTTGATGTTTTGAAACCAAAGCATAAATTGAATCAATAGCATAACAAGAAAAGAAGGAAGGAGAAAATGAAAACAAAAACACAGAAATTTAGTAGGAAAATATTAACAACATTCTTAGCAGCAGTATTGGTGTTATCGTTGTTTTTTGGCATACCACCGGTTGTTTCATCGTTTGCATTCGTTAGCGAGGACTTCTCTGAGTTTGACTTTGTTGCTGGGACAACTGTCATGAACTTCATCAACGGCTATGAAGGGACAAGGGTTATGCTTATTAAATATCAAGGCAGGCTATCTTTTGGTAATGCTATTCCAACGGATGAAAATGCACAATGGAGAGTTTTTACTCTTTCAAACAATAGAACAATTTTGAGAAACGAAGGGAGCGGGGAGTATCTTGGGCTTAATGAAAATTTTTCACTAAGGTTTTTTGAAACCATCGAAGAAGTCAGTCATGGATTTAGAATACTTCCAGCTTCGGGGACGGGCTATGCGGGTGTCAGATTTAATGGACCACAACTTGAAGACGACAGATTTTTGAATATTCAGCATTTTGTTGGCGGAGGAGGAAGAGATACTGATGTTTTGTTCAACAACGAAGCTCAGCCTACTTGGGGAACTCCTCATTGGGAGCCACTTAATCCATTTGACAACGAAGGACTTGAGGGTATTGGACGAGTCATGAGTGCGCCTACTGGCTATGTTAGAATAGTCAGCCGCTATGGCTATGTTGCTGAAGGCGAGGAAGTAAATGGCGAAGAGGAAAGAGAGTTCCGCCCAACGGTGGTGTTAATGCAAAACAGAGGAGCGTTTGCTCATGGAAGTTTCAGGGAAAATGACGGAAGAACTCATTGGAGATTTGAATCAGCAGGCGACAACTTCTATTTTTTGATAAACAGATTAACGGGACAACTTGCAGTTAATCAAGGAAACAATATTGTCAACGTTCTTGACCGTGAAACAGCAATTGTTATCGGTGGCGGTCAAGGCGCGCGCTGGAGAATAACAAGTGCGGGAAGAGATGGTGTTTTCATGATTGGAAATATCTACAACGACAGGCCTATTCATGTTCAACCATTTATTAATGTTTCAATGGCGGGGCAAGCGGTTTCTTCACTAGTTTCAATTCTTGACGAGCGCGCGTATTGGGCTTTTGAAACTGCTCCAGATTTTGATGAGGTTGAAGCACCAACGGAAGTTGTTAGACAAAACGCTTTTGACAATGGTGGATTGTTTCGAGCGTCGGACGCAAGAGATGTTTTGACTTCAACCTATCGACTTCAAAGATATGGCAATCAAGTTCGCTTGCAAGATTCAGCAACGAATAGATTCGTTTTCTTTGATGGGGAGAATTTTCGTTCAAAGGTCTTGACAAGTCTCACTGACACTGACACTCTTTGGAATATTGGTTATCGTCTTGGTGTTCACTACATTTCAATGCGCGGAGAAAGAGTCGAGATATTCCAAATTGAAGCAGAACATATTTACACTCTTGAAGATGCCCACTTGCGTGACGACAGAATTATGTGGACCGTGTTTTCAGCAAGAACTGGAACGTTTTCGGCAAATATTGTTTCAAATGAGGTTGGAGATATTCAAATAAGAGTCAATGAACTAGAGAGAATGAGTGCAATAGTTCCAGCGAATAACATTAACATTCCACTCAGAAAAGGATTAAATGTTGTTGAAATAACTGGAGAGACGAGCGGAATCCGAAGCCTCGTTTTTCATCAAATAATGGCAAGAGATTTTTTTGGTGCGTCTTTCAACAGAAGTAAATATGAAGCAGAGCATATGGAAACTAATGCTGAAGTTATTTTGGAGTCTCGCGCTCAAAACACAATCGCCGCAGAGTCAAGTGGAAGAAGTGCTGTCAGAATTGTTCACACCACTCAATTCGTTCGCTGGACTTCATCGAGTGCAAGCAACGCAATAGTGGTTCGTGCGAGTGTTCCAGATTTTTATCACCCGGATTATGGTCACATTGGAAGGGACTACACTTTAAGTTTATATGCAAATAATGTTCGAATCGGGGAAGTTGACCTAACATCACGCTATTCATGGCTTTATGGTGGATATGCAGCGGGAGGAGGAGACGGAGCGCCAGAGCAGTGGAGCAACGACGCGTCGCTTGGTAATGCAAGAATGTTCTTTTCAGAAAGCAGAAAAGTCCTTCCGCAAGAATTTCCAGCTGGCACAGTTTTCATGCTCAGAAAAAACCTCTCTGACCATGCAGTCTTTTATTATGTTGATTTTGTTGAAATGGAACTAATCGAAGAAGCTTATTCCCAGCCTGCGAACTCAATAAGTATTACAACTTTTGGAGCAGTTCAAAACCTTAGAACCGAACAGGCAAGGAATGCAAACCTTAATGCACTGAAAACAGCGATGAATGTTGCGCTTGGAACTGAGGACAGAACTGTGTTCATTCCAAGAGGAATTTTCTATTTCCCCCAAGAAGAGCATAGCACTCACGAGGGACATTATCGTGGCTATAACGTGATTCTAGGGCGTGAGTTCGACAACTTAACTATTCGTGGGGCAGGTATTTGGCACACTGAAATTCGAGGTGGATTGACTTTTCAATTCGGCGATGGAATGACAGGTTCACCGCGCGACACATCGTTTTTCGACATGTCATTTGTCGGGAACGAAATAATAAGGCGAAATGCTGTTGCAAGAGCAACATTTGAAGGAAGTGCTGATGGCTTTATTGCCCACAATCTTTGGATAAATCGCTATAAATGTGCTTTTTGGTTTGATGGTGGTTCAAACTATTTCATCTCGGGAAACAGAGTGCATGATTTGTTTGCCGACGGAGTGAACTTAACTCTTGGTGCGGTGAACTCAAAAATCACTCAAAATTGTTGGCGCTATCCGGGTGATGATGCGATTGCCCAATGGTCAAATGGTCAGATGAACTATGGTAATGTTGTCAGCTTCAACACTGTCGCGCTTCCATGGCTCGCAAACGGAATCGCAGCATATGGTGGACACAACTTGACTTTCAAAAGAAACATAGTCCGTGACACAATCTATGTTGGAGCTGCAATAAACATTTCAACAAACTTT
>WQSV01000116.1 GCA_009787685.1 Bacillota bacterium | reverse complement strand
CGTCAGCACTCCCATTGAAAACTGTCCTAGTTGGAAGATATGTCATCGGAAAACCACTCGGGGCAGGCGGATTTGGCGTCACTTATCTTGCATATGATTTAAAAGAAGACGCAAAGGTTGCCATCAAAGAGTTTTTTCCAAAAGGCTTCACGATGCGTTCAAGTGGGGGGAATCATGTCACCCTTATTAATAAGTCTCATGGAGATGCTTTCAACCATTGGCTCAAAGCTTTCGTCAAAGAAGCACAAATCCTAATTTCAATCAAACACCTTAAAGGTGTTGTCAGATTTTTTGATTTTTTCCAAACTCGTTCAACTGCCTATATTGTCATGGACTATCTTGAGGGAGTGAGTTTGAGAACCTATCTCAACAATCAGAATGGCAAAATGAGTCTTCAAAGAACTCAAAAAATGATTCGTCCAGTACTCGACAGTCTTCTCTCACTTCATCAATATGGAGTCATCCACAAAGACATCAGTCCAGAAAACATTTTGATTGTCGACAATCGCTATGTCAAGCTAATCGACTTTGGCGCCGCGTCAATCTACACTCAAAGAACCGAAAAACCCTACATTGTCCTTAAAGCAGGATTTTCTCCAATTGAACTCTACACGACATCTGTCGCACAAGGCCCATTCTCGGATGTTTATCAAATTGGCGCAACTATTTATAATTGCATTTGTGGGGCAATCCCTCCACCAGCGTCCGAGCGTCTCAATCAAGACAGAATCATTCGCCCTTCGCAATATGGCGTCAAAATGCCAATAATTCTTGAAAACAGTCTCATGAAAGCTCTCGCAGTAAAGCCGCGCGATCGCTATGACAACATGGGCGCATTCATTCAGACATTCTATGGTGAGTTCAACTTCCCAACAATAAAATCCCGACCATTTGGCTAAGAAAAAAGAAAACCGTGCAATAAAATCGCGCGGTTTTTTTTGCAAATATTATTGAGTGTGAGTTTGGAGATATTTTTGTGGGATGTTTCAGTGCAATATCAACTTCTAACAAAAGTATCAACTGACAAGGGTCTTCAAACCGTTTGACGCTGAATGCTGTCACATGGTATTTTCCGACAGGGGCATTGAAGATGCTTGACTATGGTCTTCTGCCCTCCTGACGCTGAATGCGAGTGCAAGCAGAACCCGACAAGCCAGTCGAAGACTGTTGACAAGAAGTTATTTTGGTGATATAATCTAAGAACACTGGAGGAAAAAATCATGTTCAAAATGATGAAAATGAGAAAAAGTCTATTAGTTGGAGCAGTTGCTCTAATTCTTGTTGCAGTGTTGATGTTTATTGGTTTCAGCGGTGCAATAAGCGCTTCTGCGGATTCCATAAGATTGTATTCATATCATTTTGTTGTGGAAGACGAATTGCAATATTTGCCGGAACTTCCAGCTGAGACTATGAGAGGGCGAGAGATTGACTCAAGCGAAACTCCTTACATAATCATTGAAGACATAACACGCCGAACAAGCCATGTTCGATATTTCTACATGAGCAATGGCTCATTCATGAGGGAAGAATTTGCCGAGCCAATTCACTTTGCTGACAAAGATGGAAAGTATCAAGTCATTGACAACTCATTCATTAGACAAATCGATGAAGACGGAGTTGAAACAATTGCAAACAGCAACAACGCATTTGAAGCGGAGTTTGCAATTGATCCAAATTCAACGGCACCTCTTGCAACAATCAGAAAAAATGGAACAAGTTTAGAATTTTTTGCTGTTGAAAATTTCACAACAGAAGAAGAGCTTGAAAACGATGAAGAAAGCGCTGTTGTTGCCTTTTCTCAATCAACGCAACAATCTCACGGTCATCAAAGACATCGTTCTCCAAATGCACAAGTTAACTCTCGTCACATGCATCAAAGAGGTCGTTCACTTGATTTTGACTATTCAAACCGTCGAATCGAAAGAGGTGTCATGACTGGAAACCTCACCACCGAAATCGCTTTCCCAAGCATCATGCCAAACATCGACAGGCACTATCAAGTCACTCCAACTGGAATCAATGAAAGCATCACAATCAACGCTCAACAAGAAGAATATTCGTTCCAGTTTCTTGTTCGAGCATATGGGCTTGAACTCATTTTGTCACGCAACAACGAACTATTTGCCTATAACTATCGCTTTGAAAGAATATTCAACATCGCTGAGCCTTTCATGTTCGACAGCCTTGGCGAACACAATTTCACCGATGTTGTCTTTGACCTTGAATATCTCGGCAGCTACTATAATCTCTTGACAATAACCGCATGCAGTGAGTGGCTTAACCACGAAGAGAGAGCATTCCCAGTCCGAATCGAACCAATGAATGTTAGGGCGGTTCAAATGTCGGGAATAGCTCCCTTGAGAGTTTTTCAATATGGGAATACTGGGAATTTTATCAGAGAGGGAACTGATAACGCATATATTAGAAACAGTGGAAGAGTAAATGTGAACACTCGTATGGTGGGAGTAGAAATTCCTGCTGCTGACTCTAATAACATTGGAGCATATTTGATGTTCGACATTGCTGGAAGATGGAACTCAAACACTCCACCACCAGTTAATGAGCGTTATGAGATAACAGCAAGAAAGTGGAGATATGGTTTGACAAGTTCATTAAATCCACTGTTTGCAAGATGGAATTTAGACACACAAAGCTCGTCATTGAACAACATAGTAAATCTTGAAGTAACAGATATTCTGAGAGTTCAAGAAGGAAACGATTTTCGTGATGTTTTCCGCATAGTTTTCTCAGTTGAAATAAATCGTCCACACCAAAACTATCAACCAACAACCTCGCATTTCAATTTGTCAAACTTTAGGGCATCTCGTTTTGTCTACAATCCTGCTCAATCAAGACATCCAATTAACTTCGGCGGTGAAAATTTTCATGCTGAAATCGATTTAATTTCACTCAATCAAAGAGTCATTGTTCCATATTTCGTTCAACAATCCGAAGTCATGCCAATTGAAATTTTTGGAGTCCACAACCCGGGTTTTAGCGCAAAGAGAAATGACCTAATATCAAACAGCAGAATTTCACCACATCGAACTAATTTTTATGGACTAGACATGAAATTGAACATTCAACAATTCATGTTGCCTTCGGGCTCATCAACTAGAAGATTCTACTATACTTTTATTGATGCAATGGGAGACAGGCATGTTTTCACAAGGCGGACAGATGGCGTTTTTCGTTCGTCAACGACATCACTTGAATACATCCCTATAGTCAGAATGCTTGGAACTCCGTTGAACCCTCAAATGTTTAGGTTTGACGCGCTTGGAAGACTGAACCGAATCAGAAATTACGACGGACAATTCATTAACATAACCTTTGCAGCAGGCACAAATTCTGCGACCAATCCTGTTGGGGCGATAAGAAGTGTCTCAAACAATTTTGCAACGATTGAATTTGAATATCAAAATGGAAAGCTGGACACTTTGCGTTTTCAAGGAATGAACACCTTGTCAACTCGCATAAATTACGATGGAATTGGCAGAGTGAGCGCAGTCGGCGACAATCGCGCAACAAACGCAAAAAATGTTCAAATCACCTATGTTGATTCCAACATAGAAACTATTGGATGCAACACCAACAGTGGACGTGGTTTCCATTTTGAATTTTGGGCAAACAACGTGCAAATAAGAGAAACTTTCAATGGAGTGCAAAATTTGCATTCTCGAAAAAGATTGCAAAAAGGGGGAAGAGACAGAGTTGTTTATTACCAATGTCAGGGAGCAAGGCGCACTTGGGTTCACACTTTCGACAATCACAACAGACTTGTCGTAAAGACTGACAGTGCATTTTGCAATATCACATCAGTGCAACCCCCAACAAAAAGAACAAGAGTAGGGTTCGGAACCTCGGCTTATAGCGACAGAACAAGGTATTCAACAATAATTTCACATTATGACGGAAGAACTTTTCGTGATTCTGATTTCGCTGAATCTCAAATCATAGAAACAACAATGCTTAACACAGGAGCTTTCCACTCTCAAACAATAATAACAGAAATTTTTCGATTTAATAGACCAATTGAAAGACACACTCAAAATATTGACAGTTTTGGACGAATAACAAGCGAGAGGCACCAAACATTGAGGGATGACATTGAAATATTCTATCAACACAACACCGGAAGAAGACATCGCTTGGAGCGCGTTCGGAAAAGAGATTCAAGCGGGTTCATAGAAGAAATGCAGTTTCAGAATTTCAATTCTTTTGGACAACCTCAAACAATCTGGCATGACGCACTCAATCGAAATGGCATTCCCGCAAGACGTGTGATTGAAACCATTTCTTATGACGCGTTTGGAGGAATAACAAGCCACACTAAAAACGCAGTGACTCAAAACTTTGAAAATGATTTTCTCGGAAGAGACGCAAGCGGAAATCCAACAACCCGAAACAGAGGAATTATTTCGCACACTGTTGGGGGCGAGAACATAAACTTCTACTATGATCGTTTTGGCGATTTCACTCATGCAATAACGGTTTTGCCGAATGGCAGGACTTTGAGACAAGAAGCAAGAAGAAATCATTCCTATGACAGATTTGGAACGGACTCAAATCGTCACTATATGATTGGATATTATCAAGGAAATTTGAGTTTTATCACAAACCAAAACCACAACGCATTGCTCTCTTTCGATTCTTCGCCAAATGGAAACATCAACGCGATTTCGTTTGGAAACAATCAAAGAATGGTCTATGAACACAACGGACTCGGACAAATGACTGAAAAAAGAAGCTATGATTGCAAATGGGATCTTGAGCCAACTCAAACATTTGTTTATAATCACAATTCAAGAGGAGAACTTTCAAGAGTGACGTTTGATGGACTGACAAGAACTTTCACCCGAGGAACAGGTGTGCAAACGATGACATTAAGAGGATTGACAACGTTGCCACTTGGTGGTTCAAGAGATTTTTCTGTGACAACATCAGTGAACACAAGCGCGACCATACACATGTCAACAAATTTCTTCACTCCACACAGCATAACATATAGCATTGGGACAATTGTTCAAAGCCGAAATTTTTCAGTTGAAGAAAGTCGTGGTTTTGCAAGCGCAAGGCAAATAACAGTCAGAGACGGAAGGTTCACAACAAGATATAACTTTGAAAGAGACTCAAGGCTT
>WQSV01000115.1 GCA_009787685.1 Bacillota bacterium | reverse complement strand
CATGGTTTGGACTGTCAAAAAATAGTTGTGTTTTTCCAAAAACACAAGACAAAGATTAAACTCAATATTGTGCTTATAAAGTTTTTTGAGTTCAATTAAGGTTTTTATTAGTCTTTCTTTTGAATTTTCGTTTTTTACTTCAATGGCAACTATAGGACGATTTTTATTGATTCCATCGACCCACTCAAGACTTTCAACTGTTGCACTTGAGCCAAAAATAAGTCTTGACGCAATCTTTTTTGTCGATAACTTCAAATTCATTTCTTTGGACAATGCATAATTATTTCCCTTTATTCTCTCAAAATATCCATCGACTTTTAGCTCTTGAATTGTTTTTTTAATTTCTTCTTGCTTAAAGCCAACCATATTTACAACATGAAAAACATATGTTGCTCTTGGTTTCAAGTCAACACTGAAACCAGAACTCATAATTGGATCTAATGGGTATATTGACGGCTTGGATATTGCTCTCGCATGAAACTCTCCACGATTGGTTAAATATGATTTTTTTTCATCTGTCTGAACATAGTGAGCGAATATCAACTCACTATTATTATTCGTTCTTTTTGAAAATAAGATATCCAAAAAGTCATCATAATGCACCTCTACAAACAAATTTGAAAAAGTCATATGAGCAATATCATGTTGTTTTTGAGTCAAAACTGGCTCAACATAAGTTTCAAACTTCACTCTCAAATCTTCATTTGAAGTGTTTCTAAATGTGACCTTTTGAATTTCTCCTCTTCCATTTGGAAGTGGCAAAATCGTCACTGAGCTTGCAAATTTTTCGTTTTGTTTTTCAAAGATTGTATTATCTGGATTGATATGAAAAGAGCCTGAATTCAGAGACTGTCTTTCGCCAGAAATAGTTGCAAAAACACTCCCGCTTTCACTTCTTGTCTCTCTCGTCAAAGAAATATCGCCATAATATGAAGCACTTCCACCATTTTGGTAAGATGCAATAGAGTATTTTCCACTTGACAAAAAATTGGAATATTGCACTTCATGGCGTTCATTCACAACCAAAGCTTCCTCTGAAGTCTGTTTTCTCGCTTTATAAGACTTTATTTTCCTTTTCGCACTTGGGATTTCAGTTTCATTGAGCAAAAGTTCAATCGCCCTGTAGTTTCCAAGTGTTTTTAGTTTTCTTTTTATTTCATTGTCCGTCAAATAATTGCAAATTGAGAGAATTGTCATCCCCGCATGATGCGCCATTTGAGTTTTCATTATTGAATTTTTTTCCAAATCAATCGCTTCACATAATCCAAAATCACCAAGCATTTGCATTCTTTCAAGTGCAAAAAGATTGTTTTCAACCTTTCTTGGTTGAAAACTCAACGCCAAAACACTCGCATATGGAGCAATAATTTTGGTTTTTTTGATGTTTGAAAGTGCTATATTTGGAACACCATGGGCTTTATATTGAAAATTACCCCATTCATCTTGGGCTGTGTATTGACTCTCTGATATCCCCCATGCTTGAAGTTTATTTTCCTTTGAATATTCAATATGGGCATTAATAACACCTTGAGATGTTTTTTCAAATGCTGTTCCAAAAGTGAAATCAAAAAATAGAGGACTCATGAGATACTCAAATATTCCACCAGTCCACGAATAGAACATTTTTTTTCTTGCGTATTTAACACTGACTCTTGAAAGTTCGTTCCATGGGTGTCTCCCTATTTTTCCAAGTGCTATTGCAACAAGGTATGTTATAATGCTCTCTGAGCCAACAAGATCATAATGATTTTCATCAAACACACCCGTGTCAGCATTATAGCCGATTCGAAAAAGACCCCTTGTTTTGTCAAACAAGACTTCTAATTTTGCACTATTCAAAATTTCATCAACTTTCACTCTTAATTCCGCATCACAATACGGCTTTAAAGTCAAAAGCGACATCAAAAAATTACCCATATCAACGCTTGAAACATAACGCGGATATAGTGGCGAGAGGTTGCTTGTGTCATACCAGTTAAACAAATTCCCCTCAAACTTGTCAAGTTTCAAAACAGATTCAATAATTTTTTTGCATTTTTCATTCAAAACATCACTTTCAAAATACTGCATTTCAAAAGCACAAATATGAGACAAGATTGAAAAAGCAATATTTGTTGGCGAAGTCCTTCTTGCGACTTTTCCATCTTGAATATTGTCGCAAATGAGATGGTTTTCATTGATTTCTTTGTCAATAAAATACTTATAAGTGTTGTGAAAAATATTTTTTAATGTGTTGTTAAAATCTTTGTTGCGATATGTTTTTTTGTTAATTCCTCTCTCTAGCGCTAGTTTCAATGGAATTGACAATAAAAATATTCCACCCAAGATATAAAAATAAAATGGAAAATTAAATATTACTGTCGTTACAATAAAAATTATTGATGCAACGAGACTAACCCCCACATTGACTTTCCCACCTGCGTGAGCAAAAACAGTCCACTCAAGAAGGTCTTTTTTCATTAAGAGTCTGTAAAGAGTTATGCCAATTGCAACTAAATGCATGAGCGCAATAAGTGGTAAAAACGCAATTTGAAACAATTGCCTAATTATTTCATGGAGAAAAATCTGTTTTTTTTCTTTAATTGAAGAGCGAATTGAGAGAATTATTTGCACTAATGGAATTGAAAAAGCAATTAAAAAAATATAATATGGCTGAGAAAAAATGAAGGAAGTCAACAAAAGAATAACTGCTGAAATTGGAACAAAAGAACGAAGTATGTTTGAAAAAATATGCCATTTTGCTAGTGGAGTTATTGCATTTTTTGTCCTTTCTCCTTTTGAGTTTCTGGTTTTTCTAAAAAGAAATGGCAGTAATTGCCAATCCCCTCTTAACCATCTCATTTGTCTTGTTAAATACGCTGAGAAATTGTTTGGAAAACTATCCAATGCAGTCTCTCCACAGTTTGAGCAATTTGCGATCGCTCCTTCAATGTAGTCATGCGACAAAATTCTTTCGTCTAAAAAAGCATGCTCAAGTTTCTCTTGAAATTCTTTAACTCGATAAATTCCTTTTCCCGTGAAATTTCCGCCCCCGAAAACATCGTTTTCAACACTTGAATTAAAACTTGAATAATTTGACAATCCTGAAAGACCACAAAACAAACGAGAAAAATGTGTTTCCTCATTCGTCAATTTTGTTGACATATTGAGACTTAAAATATTTGTCCCTTTCAAATATGGATGCTCAATTAGTCCAATTAATTCGCTTGAGCAATTCAAAAATGTGTCGCTATCAAGAGTAATAACAAACTTCGTTCCTTCTTTTACTTCGCCGATTTTCAACAAAAACGCTTCGTCTTCGCCCTTCAAAATTAATCGATTCAATTCTAAAAGCGCCCCTCTTTTTTTCTCCCAACCTTGATAAAGTTCCCTGTCTTTTACTTTTCGCCTTTTTCTGACGACTACCAAAAGATTTTCTTTTTGAGAAAATTTGTCATGCATTTTTTTGATAAAAGACAACATTCTTGTGTCTTCTTCTCGGAGTTCATCTTTGTTGTGAGATGGAAAATCAAGCAATAAACAATAGGAAAACTGCCCTCCATTTGCATAGAAAAGTGTTTCAATATTCTTGAAACTTTCCTTGATTTCATCAGTGTTTCTAACTAATCTGCATGTGGTTATTAGTGCCCGTGAATTATCCCAAGCAATGCATTTCGTGTCAATAGAGGGCAAATAACGGCTTCTAGAAAGCATTTTTAAGATTTTTGACAACAATATTTGCGAAAGAACGAAGAAAATTGGAAATGAAATAATTGTCAAAACCCAAAAATACTCTCCCAAAAATATCGTAGAAACAACGCTTAGACCCGACGCTAAAACAAGTGTTAGTAGCAAGTAGAGCCTTGAAAGTCCTTTTGAACGATGACCTCTCAAAATGTGATGAGAGATGTCATCTCCAGCATCCCTTGCTTTTTCAACTATGTTTCGTGCAACTCCTAGTTCCGAGATTTTTTCTTTTTTTGACCTTAGGTTAATATCTTTTAGATAATTATATTTTGTTTTTGTTGTGACATCGTTATACAAAATTTCACTTTCACTTGCTATCATTTGATGGGTTGGAGAAAGTCCCAAAACAAATCCTTGATTGAAGATTTTATCAAGTGAAAACAGCGATGTCACAGAATTTTGAACTTGACCGTTGTAATGAGCAATCGAGCGATAAAAATTATCAATTCTTTCTTCAAGCATCATTCCATTGTCAAAACTTAGTGTCGCGAGATTTGTCCTCACTTCTTCAGTTGCATATTTTTTTAAACCATAAACGTAGGAATTGAACGAAAAATTTGTCAAATAAACTTTCCCTTTTTTTGCATCCTTTTTTCCACTTTCAAGTAGCGAATTAATTTTTATTGATTTTGACGCAAAAATTGAAACAAATTCCAAAAGAGCATAGTCAAAACTTGCACGCATTGCCAAAATTTCATCAAAAGAAAAAGGAGTCTCCGAACAATACTCGTTGACACATTTTTCAACCAAACTATCACAAATGCTCCCTTCACAAGCCTTAACAATTAGTTGCGCAAACTCATAGACTCTTGGCAAATCATTTGAGTGAGGAAGAAAATAAAATTTAAACAAGTCTCTTTTGAGCGAATAATATCTTTCTTCAAATTTATAGAAATTGTCATAAAGCCATTTTTCAAATTCGAAAATTTCTTCATCGCTTTCAACTTTTTGAGCAATTATTCTGAACGCTTTTTTCAATGTTCGCCTTATTAATTTCAAAGACAACCCTTTTCCACGAGGGGCTGTTTTTTTTGACTTTTGAGCAAGCGAATAGATTGCCGTGTTTAGTTTATCAAGCGGCATTGCCCCCAACTCTCGAAAATCGGGGTCATTAACTGGAAGTAAAATTTTGTAGAAAAACACAAAAAGGAGTAGAACAAAAATGCCTATCCCAAGAAAATGAAAAAACTCCATAGCCAACTAATTATTGACTATGGAGCATATTTTTAATCAATTTCCTCAATTATCTCCTTCTTAACAAACGCTTGTTCTTTCAATGCAATTTTATATTTTTTTGCTTTTATCATCACAATAGCATACAAAAATAACATTGGAACAGCAGCCACTACTATTTGAAATAAAAATTGGGATGCTTCGGCAAAACTATCAAAAATTGTCCAAACAACCAAATTATAAATAGC
>WQSV01000114.1 GCA_009787685.1 Bacillota bacterium | reverse complement strand
TTTTTTTTTTTTTTGAAAATTTTGGAAATTATTTTATTTTTGTCAATTACCAACTTCTATAAAAGCGACTATGGTAACTAAAACCTTATGTCGCAATCCATCCAACACTTGACAGGGTTTTTGAGCCAAAACCGCAAGATTTCTTCAATGATTTTATTTAGAGAAAAACATTGTTTTTGACTCAAAAGACTTGACAGGGGTCTTCGACCCGTTTGACGGGTCCTGCTTGTTCAAGCAATCTACGACAAGAGTGTTGAAAACACTTGACAGGGTTCTGCTCATGTGTTAAACTGTGCCCACAAAGGAAGATGGACAGATGGTTGCAAGGGGCTTGCCCCTTGAGGAAAGTCCGAACACCAAAGGGCAAGGGTGCTGGTTAACTGCCAGTGGAGGCGACTCTAAGGATTAGTGCAACAGAAAAAAACTACCTTGATTTAGGTCAAGGAAAAGGTGAAAAGGTGAGGTAAAGGCTCACCGAGGGAATGGTGACATTCCCTGCTCTGCAAACCCCACTCGGTGCAAGATGTGTCAGGTGAGTCATTGGCTCTTCAAAAGCTGCCCGCTACTGACTTAGTCGCATGAGCGATATGGCAACATGTCGCCTAGATAGATAACCGTCCAATACAGAACTCGGCTTATAGTCCAGTCTTCCTTTCCTTCTTTGAGGGGATTAATTTTTGAATCATGAATTGTCATGGGATTGCAGTTTGCGCTAAACCTCTTTTGACTCATCCACTAAAACCCCTCCATGCCCATTCGCCACAATCTTCGACCACAGCTAAAATTTCGAAAGGCAACACTCTCCCAAATTTCAATCAATCTAATTACTCGCTTTTTTAGCTCATGATATGCAACTTGAGATTAAAATTTTATTTCGCATTAAGTTGTGAATCCTAAATTATGAGTTGTCAATATTCAATTGCGTGCCCGTAGTTCAGCTGGATAGAACATCGGACTCCGACTCCGAAGGTCAGCAGTTCAAATCTGCTCGGGCACACCATGAATCAAGCAAAACAAAAAAAACAAGTCATGTCGACTTGTTTTTTTTGTTAATCGGTTATTGAATTGCTTTGCCACCATTGTGCAAAAACTAGGCAACAATAGCAACCCACCCAGCCACCGCAAAATATTCCGTTGGTTTCAGCTGATTGAATTTCAATTCTTTCTTTTACTAATGAAATTGCAAAAATGTTATAGGCTTTGCACTCTTGTCCAAGGTGAATAAAAATAATTGGCGGCTTCCCTTCTGTTCCAAAATAGAGATTTTCAACTTTGATGACGTTTATTTCTGGAAAGTCGCTTGCAAAAAAGGTTCGTCTTTGGTCTTCTTCCAAAACAACCAGTATCATTTGTCCGCAAAATCCATGGACTTTTCGATTTGATTTCACATTTTCAGCCGCTTTGAAAAGAGCTTCCGTGAAAAAATCTATTTGACTTTGCGACACAACACCTCGATTGAACATCATGTTCGTCGCACCAATTGTTGCGAATAGAACATCCCATGCTTTGTCGGGCCTTGAATTTCTGCTGGCATTTTCCCACTGGGACATTAAACCTTCTAGTTCAGTTGAATCAAACGCATGACGAGGTCTTGCTGGCTGATAGACATCACGTCTTACTATACGATAACCCGTGATATTTTGAACATGAACTCTCTTGATTTGAGCGCTAATGTAGACATGGGTTATTGCATCTCCCCCTCCTATTTCATTGTTGTTTGCAGTAAAGTCAAGCCTGTTGACATTGAAAACAATTGTGTTGCCGTCGATTTCAACATTTCTGAGCCATGCAGTCACGGCGGTGTGAGGGTGATGAAATGCGATTGAAAAAGTTATTTCATCTCTTCCGAAAATCACTTCGTGGGAATAATGATTGAGCCACCACGCTATCCAATAATGACGAGTTCCATCTTCATCATGCCAATATGTTGGCTGAGCGTTTGGACCTCCGTAATAAGTGTGGCGGTCGTTATCAAAATAAGCATATCGCGGAATGATAAACTCGTTGTTTGCTCCAAAGTTTGAATTCACTTGTTGAATGAAAGGAATTGTTTCTTGTTGATTTGATGTTTGAGGTGGGTTTGGCTTGGAGACGATTTCCTGCCCCCAATCAAAAAGAAAACAACCTGTCAAAAATGCCATTGCAAAAATTAGTGCTATGGTTAAAATGATTAGTTTTTTCTTTGTCATGTTCCCTTGTCTCCTTTTTTATGATTTGACTTTTTCAAGTTCTTTGTCTTCACTAACAACACAACTCAAGCAGATGTTTCGTTGCAAGAATTTTTGAAAAAATTTAAGGTGATTGCTTGGTTTGCAAACAAATAACAAGATGCTTAACGTTTTCTTTTTTGAAGTAATTGCTTCCTTCTTCTAGCACAATACCTATCAACCATGAACGAGCTATTCAACTCTTTGAATATAACATTTGACTCAAGCAACTCACTCTCTGCGTTTTTGATTGACTTTCAAAATTGCAGAGAGTGAGTTACTCGAGTCCGTTGTTTTGACTGATGAAATATTTAGGAAAAAAATTCGTTATAGAGAACTTTCAAAGCATTTTCAAAATTTGAAGTGTCGACAGCGACAATGATATTTAGTTTTGATGCGCCGAAGTTAATCATGCGAATTCGAATGTTGTTTTTTGCAAGAGCCGAGGAGACTCTTGATATCGCATCAATCTCTTCACTTAGGGTGTGCCCCACAACCGCAATCAAGCTAAGATCTGGGACTATTTCAATGTTGTCGGGATTGCATTCGTTGATAATTCCCGCAACAACTCTATTAAGAATTGTTTTTTCCAAGTCTGAGCTATCGACTATTATTGAGAGCGAATCGATTGACCCGGGCATATGTTCAAATGAAACATTATACTTTTCAAACACACTCAACACTCTTCTTCCAAATCCAAGCTCTTCATTCATCAAGCTTTTTTCAATGTTTATTGCAATGAATTCTCTTTTCCCAGCAATGCCAGTGACAGCTCGACTTTCGCGAGTGTAGTTCCCGTCTTTGAATTTTTTTGTTGGGACAATGAAAGTTCCTTTTCCGCTTGGGTTAAAAGTGTTTCGAATTCGAATTGGAATATCTTCTTTTCTGACTGGAAAAATGCTCATTGAATGGAGAACGCTTGCTCCCATATAGGAAAGTTCACGAAGCTCTTCATATGTCAACATTTCAATATTTTTTGCATCTTTGATTATTCTTGGATCAGATGCACAAAAGCCGTCGACATCGGTGAAGTTTTCATAGACAGCAGCTGACACCGCACGAGCAACAATCGCACCCGAAATATCGGAACCACCTCTTGAAAAAGTCTTGACTTCTCCATTTGGAAGCGAACCATAAAATCCGGGTATGACCGCATGTTTGTGTTTTTTGAATTTTTCTTTGCAGACTTCATTTGTTAGCTCCGCATCAAAATTTGAAAATGAATCAAATTTGATGATGTCTTTTGCATCAACAAAATCATAGTCTAGTGCGTTTGCAAGAAGCATTGCAGAAAGATGCTCACCACGAGAAACAATAAAATCTTTTGAAGCACCGTGTTTGATTTCATTCGCGAAATAGACAAAGTATTCATCAAGGTCAAATTTCAATCCAAGCGAATTAACAATTGCAAAAAAACGCTCCTTGACTCTTTCAAGAGGTTTATTGAAATTGTCCTTGTTGTTAAAGACATTGAGCAATAGGTCAGTCACTTTTTCACAAGATGAGCTGACTCCCGGTGCTGA
Organism: Bacillota bacterium; assembly: GCA_009787685.1. Lineage (GTDB taxonomy): Bacteria > Bacillota > Clostridia > Christensenellales > Pumilibacteraceae > WRAY01. The sequence continues at coordinate 1,613 of WQSV01000114.1, read as the reverse complement.
CACAACTATGTAGACCGCTTCTTTGTCGGCTTTGACAATGTCTATTACTTTTTTCAGAGCGGCACCATCAGCCATTGATGTGCCACCGAATTTTAATACTTTCATAATAAATATATATATTAAAGTGAAATGTGAAAAATGAAAATTTGGAAGTGTTGTTGAAACAAATTTAACATCAAACTTTACTCTTCATATTTTAACACTTCACTCTAAAAAACTAACCTGCAAGTCCCGCGAGTCCAGCTGCAATGACAAACATGACAACGCTTGCTCCGATTGCGAGAAGTTTGATTTCAATGTTTTTGACAAAAATAAATTTCAAAAATCGCTTAAACTTGTTTTCTCTTCTTTGTGTTGTTGTTGGATAATAGACCCCCGATGAAGTTACTGTGAAATCGCCCGAAGTTGTGTTTGACCCCGTCCTTGTTGTTGTTTTTGGATAGGTTCTGTTTTTGTTGTCGTTCGTGTTGTTCATTCTTATTTTCGTCTCCTTTTGGTTGAAACAACCTTTAATCCAAAGACCTGCTCTAGCTTGTCGGTTAGCATCGCACTGTCATAGTAGCGAATCAATTCCCCACTTTGTGCCGTTGAAATAACGCCTGTTTCTTCAGAAACTGTTATGCAAAAAACGTTATAGGTTTCACTAACACCAATTGCGGCACGATGACGAGTCCCTAACTCACGGTCAATATTTATGCTTTGAGACAATGGCAAAAAGCAACCAGCTGAAAGAACCCTAGTGTGCTTAATGAACATTGCTCCATCGTGAAGCGGAGATTGAGTGTTGAAAATACTTTCAATAAGTCCCGAAGAAATTTTTGCTCCAAGTTTCGTTCCATTTTCAACAAGGTGAACTGGTATGTCATCTGGACAAATAACTATTAATGCGCCCGTGTTTTTCTTTGCCATGTTAAGAACTGCTTTGACAATCGAGTCACATGCGGACCTCAGTTCCCTCTCGGGGATTCCACTTTCAAAAACCATTTCCGCATCTGGTGGAGATGCTATTCGATAAATTCCACGTCTTAGTTCTTGAGGAAAAACAACGAGAACCAATATGAGAGCAATGAGTGCCCATTGCGAGAATACTGCGCCAAGAATACTAAATTCAAAAAGAGTGAAAACTGGGGCTATGATTATGAAAATCAAGATGTATTTGATGAGTCTTGTTGAGTTGTTTTTTTTCAAAAACGCAAATATCAAATACAACAAAAAAGCCGTCACAACCATGTCAATAATACTGATTGCGAGATAGCCACCACTGAGACGATCTCTCAAGTTGCTTAGAAAATTTTCAAAGAAGTTTTCAAACATTTTATTACCTAGTGAGTAGCATAGCTTTGCACTGAACGAATTGACATCGAACATGTGAATGCAAACATCCTCACAACTTTCAATTGAATTCATTATATCAAAAAATGGACTGTGTTGCAAGTGTTTTTTGTGATTGATTAAAATTTTGTTTGAAGCGGATTCAAAAAATCTAAAACATTTCATCCACCTTAAACATCAATCATCTAGCGCTATGACATTGCGTGCTGGTGTGGCGTGTTGACGTTGTGTGACATTGCGTGCTGGTGTGGCGTGCTGACGTTATGTGACGTTATGTGTTG
>WQSV01000113.1 GCA_009787685.1 Bacillota bacterium | reverse complement strand
CGATAGTCGCTGGGGTTGCGGTTAGTGGGCTGGTAGTAGGCGGACTAATCGCCGGTAATCGAGACGGCTCAGGCGGATTTTGCTGGGACACCGCAGCGGACGTGGCATTCTGGGGCGCAACAATAGCGACAGCACTGATTTCGTTCTTCAAGGTTGGAAAAGCAGTTGTTGCGAAGATAGGTCAGCCTAAGGCGAATAAGGCGAAAGTTGGGAACACTGTTGCGGCAATGGAAGTCAATCAGCCGGTTCAGCCGGGACAAAAACATCATTTTTTAACTAACAAACATAGTCAATTTACGCCAGAGTTTAAAAAAATTACTGATAAATATGGTTTAAATTTGAATGAGTCATGGAACATTGAAATATTACCTCATAAAGGCAGGCATGCAGCAGAATATCATAGATTTATGTTAAAATCTATACAAAATATTGATAGAGCTGCTAGTGGAAATAAAGCAGTGTTTTTGGCTAGATTTGACATTGTAAAAAATACTGTAATACAAAATCCGGGAATGATGTATAAAGCCCATTGGCTAGCCTTGCTATAGGAGAATAAATTATGAAGACACAGAAAAAATTTAATGATTGGCTTGACAAGATATTATCCGAGGCCAAAGAATTGCCAATAGCGTGGAATTTTAATCTTTACGAGAATGAAGAGTCTTTTCATGTGGTTGAATTAGTAGGAACAAAAAAATTTGATGCAGAGAATGAAGATTGGGCTTGCGATGAAAAATTTTCATCGAGAGAAATCAATTCAAATTTTCTTTTACCATTGGAAGTTCCTTGGGAAGAAAGTTTAAGAAAGACCATTGCGTTTGTTAAGTGTTACTTAAACAAAGGGAAATACAAAAACAAACTTTTAGAAACAAAAGCGGTTGCTTGTGGTTTTGTAAGTGGTGATTTAGAATTAGTATATATTAATCAAAGCAAAGAAAGTGTTTGTGCAAAAGAGCAAATAACGATGGACAAAATCAATTCATTGCCACTACTTCAACTCTGTTCGTGGATAACAGTTTATACGGACTATGATAAAGCAAGATTTCGCGACAAATTATGGGATTTTCAATATAATGGACTTGAACCAACAGAAGAGGAATTAAATGATATGAGAAAGTTTCTTTATGAGTCTTTGAATGGATAAGTTTTAGTTAAAGTATACTTTTTTGAAAAGGTGTTAACTTGGTTGACACCTTTTTCTTTTTGTGATAATATTAAATCTATGGTGGAACGCGTTTCTATGACCCTTTCACATGCGGTTATATCTCCGCCGAAAGTCCCGAAAACTTGCTCTTTAGTGCGGGCGAAATTCATGGACTGAACCGCTATGGAATCACGACCAACAANGCAGTAGCANTGATTGCGGCTTTATACACAATCTACACGACTATCTTGCTTTCCCATGACGAGAGTTATGAACGAGACCTTACTTGGTGGCAGCGAAATATGCGGTGGTTGAGATGGGTGATGCTTGGAGTGTCGATAATTATCAGCATTGCAACATTTGGGAAAAAGTCATGGACACTTGGGCTGGCAGTTGCCGCGATAGTCGCTGGGGTTGCGGTTAGTGGGCTGGTAATCGGCGGACTAATCGCTGGCAATCGAGACGGCTCAAGCGGATTTTGCTGGGACACCGCAGCGGACGTGGCATTCTGGGGCGCAACAATAGCGACAGCACTGATTTCGTTCTTCAATATCAGCAGTGTTGTTTTTGCTAAGACAGGACTAAAACCCTTAATATCGAAGTCAAAGAAAGCAACCACAGTTGTGACGCAAACAACGACAGTTCAGCCTGTTCAACCAACAGAATCAAATTTGTGGAAAGTTGGGAAATACAACGAACTTCCTAGGGGAACTGGATTGGATAGACATCATGTTGGCCAGAAAGTCGTTATGCAAGATTTTGTGCCAGGATACAATGCTAACACTGCACCGGCTATAATGGTTCCTAAACCAGGACATACAAAAGGAACTAATGTTTTATCAAGAAAAACTACTGGATTTACCAATGCTAGACAAGTGGTAGCAAGAGATATTATGGAATTGAGAAGGGTTTTTCCCGATATTCCTAATTCCGCATTGCAAGAGTTAATAAATCTAAATATAACAATGTTTGGTTTATAAAGGAGTTAAACTATGAATATAAAAAAAAATGCAGAAGAATTTGCAAGTCTATTCAAGAAGCAAAAAGACGAGGATTTCCAGTTTGTTTTTTCAGGACAATATGCTGATATGAATTCTTTACTGAAAAAATTAAAGCTTAATCATAATCAAAATGAAGTTTTAAAAGAAATAATTAATTTGTTGCTAACCGATACTTACTATGGCATTTTGCTAGGTTTTGATGGTGCAGCCAATATAGGTGGAGTGCAACAAACATACAAAGTTTACAACGAACAAGGTAACCTAATATCAAATTGTGGTGAACTTGAAGCGGCGGCTTGGGAATATTTTCATAGCGATAATGAAAAATAGTGATGAATGAAGGTGTTAACTTTGGTTGACACCTTTTCTATTTTATGGTATGATAAACACCGACGGTGGAACGCGTTTCTATGACCCATTTATCTGTGGCTACATTTCCGCCGAAAGTCCCGAAAACTTGCTCTTTAATGCGGGCGAAATTCATGGATTGAACCGCTATGGAATTACTCAACACCCCCGTCCTCGTTTGTTCAAGGCATGGCACCTTTATGGAGTCAATTATAACACAGGGTGTCGGTAACATCATAACTTAAAGGAGCGTTCATGTTTAAATTAAGAAAAATCAAAAAAGAATTTAAGTTTTTACAAGACATAGGGTTTGTTGTTAAGATGTCAAATAAATGTATAAAATATATCAATAACAACTTGTTATTTGAAATACGATATTCTTATGATTATAGAGACGATCTAATAAGTGTTATTATAAAAACAAAAGAAGAGAAATGCAATCTGTTAGACTCAAGCATTCTAAGTGAAATTGAAAGAAAAGAATATTTAAGAGAATTTCAGCTTTTATATGAAAAAAACTTTGAACAGTGCCTCATATTTTATTCTAATTTAATAAAATCAATAATCACAAGACAAAACTAAATAAATTCCAACCAAAAGATGTCAATAACTTGTTGACATCTTTTGGTTTTTTGATACTAGGTGTTTAGAAAATATCATTTTATTAGGAAACTGCAGAGTATTAGTTTCACACGGGAATCTAAAAATAGCCTTGCAGTTTTTCCTATTTTCCACAATGGAGAGATGCGGATATATAGGCAGGCAACAAGTGCAGGTGGCGTGAGAATGAACGAATGGACGAGATTTAGAGTCAGTGACGGACAGCCAGTGAAACACAAAGACGAATAGAGGGTCTATACTGAGTCGAGCTATGGCCAGTTTGGGAGCAGTTTGAACATTGAAACTTGGTACGATTATTGCATTAATTATGCGAAGAGCAGAACGACAAAACTTTTCGCATGGAATTGCAACACAATTAATGAAGATGGATCGGTGACAAGAGGTGAGGACTCTGAAAGGGAATATCTCATCGGCGAAATGAATGAAATTTTTATTTAGGGATTTTAAATAGGGGATAGGTTTCATATTTGTAGAATTTTTATTGTGTTGTCATAAGTATATTGACATACGATTTGCATCATTCCATGCATAAATGCTTTGATTCAGACCATTTTCATTAAGACAACAGATATCTTAATTATTGCGCCTTGCACAGGCAACACTCTTGCAAAAATTGCAAATGCAATAACCGACACTCCCGTCTTGATGGCGACAAAAGCTCACCTTAGAAATTTAGGTCCTGTTGTTATTGCGGTTTCAACCAATGATGCACTCTCTGGAAATGCAAAAAACATTGGCACGCTTTTGAACACAAAAAACATTTATTTCGTTCCAATGAAACAAGACAACCCAATTGAAAAACAACGTTCAATGGTTGCCGATTTTGCAAAGCTAGAGGAAACAATTTTGCTCGCATTAAAAGGAAAGCAAGTCCAACCAATTTTTTAAAAACAATATACTTTAAAAGTCAAGAATACTTATCTTGGCGTTTTGATAAACGGAGGAAATACTATCATGTTTGTCGCAATACTCGCAGGATTGCTCGTCTCAATTGATGCACTATTTATTGGTGTGTCGTTTGGCTCACAAAAGAGATGCAAAGTTTGGCATATCATTGTCATCAATATCGCTCTCATCGGTCTTTGTTTTTTGGGATACTTTCTGGGTCTCTTCATTGGGGACAGAATCTATTTTGATATTGATTTAATCATTGGTCTAATTTTCATTTTGCTCGGTGTTTGGATGATTTTGGCATATTTTATTTTTGAACATCGAAAAAGAAAAAGAGAAGAAGATGTTGTTGATGAAACGCTTGCAACAGAAGTCAAGAAAAGAAAAGGTTCGACAAAGAACATCTGGTTGACAGGCATCTTTATGAGTGTCGAGGCAATGTTCATCACAATAGGACTCACCCTTACACTTGAGATTTCAACAGTCTTGATTCCACTGACTGTTGCTATTGCCCATTTTGCCTACTCTCTCGTGACATTTTTTCTCTCAAAATATCTTCGCCGTTTTCCGCCAATCATCGGACATATTGTGGCGGGTCTCGCTTTAATTGCTTATGGAATCATGGCAATAGTTTTATAGATGTCATAATCACACAACTTGTCTAATAAGATGTTAATAACGATGCTTTCTAAGAAAAGGTATCGTTTTTAACTGACACAAAATGCAGACAAGCCTTGAAAAAATATTGCCGTCAAAAGTAGTTTTGGCAATGAAAAAGTGTTTGAACTTTGAAAAACTCTATGAAATCAGACTTCGAACAAACAAGCCCATCATGGTCAATTATGGTGGGAAGTATTTTGTTTTGTCAACATTTGGAATAAAAGAAACGATTGATGATGATGCTTTCATCGTTGGAGAAGGTGTGATTAATGACATAGTAGTGAAAGCTAGTGACTATTCGCTCTATGCCGTCAATGAGCAAATTTGCGCGGGTTATTTGACAATACGCGGAGGAATCAGATTGGGGCTTGGTGGTGAAATTGTCTGGGACGGGGGGAAGGTCAAAACAGTAAAAAACTTTTCCTCTCTCAATATTCGAGTGCCTCATGAAATAAAAAATTGCGCAAAAAGAGTCTTTAATGTGAGCGTTGAACCTCAAATAAAAAACACACTAATCATTTCCCCTCCGGGAGCTGGGAAGACAACATTGCTTCGAGACCTTGCAAGACTCGCAGCATCAAACGCTCCAATAAAGAATATTTTGCTAATAGATGAAAGGAACGAGCTTGCCGCTGTGGCGAATGGTGTTGCTCAGCTTGATGTCGGCACTTCAACAGACATAATTTCAAATTGCTCAAAAGAATATGCCTTTGAAAGCGCTATAAGGGCACTAAGACCCGACATAATAATTTGCGATGAATTGTTCGG
>WQSV01000112.1 GCA_009787685.1 Bacillota bacterium | reverse complement strand
TCAGCCCAAAGTCAACCACCGCCACAACAACAGGGACAAACTCCGCATCAACATGGCGGACATCAACACAGCCAAAGGTACGGTGGTCAGCCACAGCACTATCAACCTCCACCACAACAGCATCATCATGGTGGACAGCAGCCGTATCATCAAAATCAACCTCATCAACAATATCAGCCATATCACCAACCTCCACCACAAAATCATTATCAGCAACAGCAACAACAAAATCCGAAGCGACCAAAGCGTTCGGGTAAGTGGACGCCGATGATGATTACTGGTTTTGTTCTTTCAGTCGTTGCTTGCGCTCTTGCTGTTTGGTTTTGGTGGAGCATTTCTTGGTTCGGTCTTGTCATGAGCATTTCGACGTTAGGTCTTGGAATCGCTGGATTAATAATAGGTTTAAAAAACAAGAGAGAAGGCAATCATCCTATCATAGTTGTGTCAATAATTCTCGGAGCAGTCGCTATTGGGCTTGGTGCAATCGGAGTTGTCTATATGGCTTCATGCATGGCGTGCGTGGGCGTCGCATCGGGATGTGTTTTCATCTAGAAGAGAAAAAATTAAATTGATTTTCAAAAAGTCACTATAGTCAAAAAATAAAACAAAGAGAAGGAGAATAGTTTTATGAATTGTAATAAATGCGGATATGCATTGCAAAGTGGAGCAGGATTTTGCTTGATTTGTGGAACAGCAACAGCACAAGAGCAAACAGTTGTTCCTGTTCAAGTTATCCAGCCAGTCTACTCAGCACCACAACCTCAACAACAAGAGCAGCAATTTCAACAACCTCAACAACTTCAACCTCAGCAACAACAATTTCAACCGCAACCCCAGCAACAGCCAGTGCAAAAGAGAAAATGGAGTGGAGGAACAGCCACGGGGCTTGTTCTTGGAATAATTGGTATTGTTGTCGGATTTTTCAGTTGGCCACTGCTTGGAGAAAGAAGTTGGTTCGGAGTTATTTTTAGCGTAATCGCTGTGACATTTGGACTAATCGCGCTCATTTGCGGAATCAGTGGACTAAGAAAAAAAACAATCGGCGCAGGTGGCGGAATGGCAACTGGAATCATAGCCCTTTGCTTTGGATTTCTTGGGATGATGATTTTTCTGTCATGCAATTTGAATTGGACTTTCTAGTCTGATTTTAACCTTCAATTTTAACAAAAAACAAATTTAATTAGGGTATTTTGATTCAAGAAATACCCAAACTATCATAGTGGGTTTTACAACAAAGTTCCCAATCTTGAAAAAAACAAGTAACTAATGAAAGAATATTTTTCACACAGTTCTTGTGACAAGAGCGTCGTGGACGCAAAGGAGAAAAAAATTATGACATGTAATAAATGTGGAAGCAACATGCTTCCAGAAGCGAATTTTTGCCTAGCATGTGGAACGGCTAAACCAGCTCCACAACCAGTGCAAACACCACCAGCGCAACACCAACCGCCAGTGCAATCTCAACCAATGCATCAAGTGCCACCAGTGCAATCTCAACAACAATTTCAACAAACACCACCACCACCACCACAAGGGCAGTGGGGCAACAACAACCAAAGCAACCAATTTGGAACAATGGGATTCGCTGGACAGCAACAAAATGCTCAACAACAACATCAAGGACAACAACAGCCCCATTATTACAACACTCAAACAAATCAATTTGCAAACCAAGCACCACACAATCTTCAAAAAAAACCAAAAAGAAAAGTCAACCCAACGGGAATGATTTTGGGAATTATTTCATTGGTTTTTTGGCTAGTTGCAATAATATATGCATGGCTTCCAGTTGGCTCAATAGTCGGAATTGTTTTCAGCGTTATCACTCTTGCTCTTGCAATCCCTGCTAAGGCAGTTGGAAAAAGCGGACTAAGGAACAATGTTATAATGGCAAAACCGGGCAACATACTAGGAACAATAGGCATTGTGCTTGGAATAGTGTCATTAGTTGCAAGTGTAATCATGACAATAGTGTGGTTCACAATTCTTCTATACTAATAAAATTAACAAAAAAACAAAAACACCTCGTTGGATTAACGAGGTGTTTTTGTTGTGAATTATATTAGCAAATAGAAGCTTGCAGTAGCTCATTTTGCAGGTTAAGGTTTATCGATTTTCAAAACCAATAGCTGGGTTCGGGAGGCGGTGTTCGTTGTTTTTAAATGTTGAAACTCTCTTTTTAGTCGCATCGTTTGTGTGTTTTTGAACCACAAAACAGTCTTTAAGAGTTTTCAACCCTTTTGATGGAGACTGCTTTATTAGAACTTCTCCGACAGAGGAGTTGGAGACCCTTGTCAACTGTTTTCAACAGTTTTGTTGGAAACTGCTACTACATGGAACAATCTCAACAAAAACATCGAAAATCCTTGACAAGGGTCTTCGACCCGTTTGACGGAAAGTGCAAATGCACGCAGAACCCGACAGAGCAGTCGAAGACTGTTGACAAGGGCTTTCAGCTCATTTGTGAGAGATTGCCGTTACTAAAAATTCTTCGACAAATGCATCGAAAATCCTTGACAAGGGTCTTCGACCCTCTTGACGGAGAGTGCCAAATATACGCAGAACCCGACAAAGCAGTCGAAAACTGTTGACAAGGGCTTTCAGCCCTTCTGTGAGAGATTATTTTTACTAAAAATTCTCCGACAAAGGCATCAAAGATGCTTGAAAAGGGTATTCAACCCGTTTGACGCTGAATGCGAATACAAGCAGAATCCGATAAAGCACTCGAAGACTGTTGACAAGCTTTGATTCAAGAAATAATGAGATTTATTTTTCCTACAACAAAACTCTCGTTTCTAACGCTCTTGATAATGTTGCTTCATCAGCATATTCAATGTCGCTTCCCATTGAAATTCCTTGAGCAAGTCTCGTAACTTTTATGCCTTGTGGTTTGATTAACTTTGCAATATACATCGCTGTCGCTTCACCCTCAATGTCGGGGTTCGTTGCAATAATCACTTCGCTAACATCGCCGTAAAGCCTTTCCAACAATTCCTTAATACGAAGTTCTTCTGGGCCTCTCCCCTCAAGAGGGGACAAGACTCCATGCAAAACATGATAAGAAGTTCTCAAATGAGTCTTCTCAATCGCCACTATATCTTTTGGATATGCAACAACAGTGATAATGTCGCTCTCTCTCTTTGAGCAAATATCACAAACCGTGACATCAGTGAAATTTCCACAAACAGAACAAAATTTGACATTTTCTCTGACTTCTCGGACAGCACTCAAAAATTCTTCAATCTCATCATCGCTCATTGAAATAATCGAAAAAGCATACCTCTCAGCAGTTTTTTGACCAACGCTAGGAAGCTTTCGAAAACGATTAATTAATTTTTTGATTGAATTAGTCATCTTTTGATATTGAATATGTGATGATGAAGTATCTTTAACAAAACATATTCCTATTCAATTAATTAAAACAGTCCGCCAAGTGGTGAAGTTTCTTTCTCAAGTTCTTCCGCTCTTTCAAATGCGTCGTTATATGCAGCGACAATAAGATCTTCGAGCATTTCAATGTCATCAGTGTCAACTGCATTTTTATTAATTGCAATACCGAGCATTTTCTTTTTTCCCGAAATGGTCACTCGAACCATTCCGCCACCAGAGATACCCTCAACTTCTGTGTTTGCGAGTTCCTCTTGTGCTTTCATTGCTTCTTCTTGCAACTTTTGTGCTTGCTTCATCATTTGCTGCATATTCATGCCGCCACCAAATCCACCAAATTTCATGTTTTTAATCTCCTTTTTTAAAGTGTAAAAATGAAAGTTAAAAGGGAAAAAGTATTGTTAAAAGCTGTTTTTAATAATTTGATAACACGTTTCACCTTTCACTTAAATATTTTTTATTTGTAGTTAATATTAATCTTGACTCCATCTGCCATTTCTTTCAACCTATAAATTTCCTTGTCCATGTCAATTATGTCCATTTTTACTTTTTCAACTCTTAGTCTAAAGGGAAAATTTAATGTTTTGAGTGCGTCATTGATTTTGTGATGAACGTTTGGATCGTTCAAAAGCATGAAATCTTCATCACACACTCTTGCAATCAATTCATCACCATCAGAAAATATATTTTTTCCTTTTCCCAAAACAATGTTATATGATTGCATGTCATTGTTTCGCCTAAAATATGTTATCAACTTCCCCCAAATATCTAGCGGAGAAGAAGTGGTTAGCGAAAAAGAAGACGGGTTATTAAATGATGATTCCTTTGAGGTCGGAGCATTAACTTGTTCAAAATTCTGAGTTCTAAATTTCTCATTCTGAATTATCAAAGGAGGTGGTTCAAGCCCAAAATCCTCATCAACAACAAGTGGAGGGGGAGAATCATTCTTCACAACAATATCCGCAACCTCAATCAGTTTATTTTTTTTTTCAACCTCAATTTTCGTTTCAACTATGTTTTTTTTTTCGATAGTCTCAACTGGCATCGTTAATGCACATGCTTTGATGATCGCCGCTTGCAAAACAATTTTTGGATTAACAGCATATCTCAAATCGCTGTCAATTGTGGAAAAAATTGCGATGAGTTCGACAAGCAATCCTTTCCCATGCTCTTTTGATTTATTCACAAAGTAGTCTAAATGTTCCCGAGTTCCTTTGATAAGTGTTGTTCCCAATGTCTTTGTGACCAACAAATCCCTAGCATGATAGACAAGTTCTTTCGCAAGAAAGGCCATGCTTTTTCCCTCGAATTCCAGCTCATGCGTGATGCGAAGAGCATTTCCTATGTCTCCGCTTGCAATGCATTCAAACAATTCAAAAATCTTTTTTTTGTCAACCGCGCCAAGAACTTCCAAAACATTTTGAGTCGTCAAAGTTCCATCGGAGAAGCCGAGGCAAGTGTCAAGAAGGCTAATGCTATCGCGCACGCTCCCTTCTGCCAAACTTGCAATATAGTCAATTGCGTCCTCTTCAAACGCTTTATTTTCTTTTTTTAAAATGCCAGCCAAATGGTTTTTCAAGTTTTCACGAGACACAAGATGAAAGTCAAATCGCATGCAACGCGACAGGATTGTGGCAGGCAACTTGTGAACCTCGGTTGTGCCCAAGATAAAAATAACATGCTGTGGTGGCTCTTCAAGCGTTTTAAGAAGGGCATTGAAGGCAGAATCAGTCAGCATGTGAACCTCGTCTATGATATAGACTTTATATTTTGATGAAACAGGAGCAAAATTTATTGTGTCGCGAAGCGCTCGAACTTCGTCAACTTTGTTGTTCGATGCAGCGTCAATTTCCAAAATATCAGCATGAACATTCGATTTCAAAAGAGAACAGGTTTCGCATTCATAACAAGGGCTTCCGTTTTTTGGGGTGAGGCAATTGACCGCGGATGCGAAAATTCTAGCACTTGTTGTTTTTCCAGTTCCGCGCGAGCCTGTGAACAAATAAGCATGACGAATTTTCCCACTCTTGATTTGGTTGGTAAGAGTGGTTGTGATGTGGCTTTG
>WQSV01000111.1 GCA_009787685.1 Bacillota bacterium | reverse complement strand
TCCTTCACTGTTTAGAGCGTCTACTGTTTTTTGCAAAATATGTTCATTCGCAAAGTCTTCGTGCTTGGGGAAATATTTGTCATTGGGTGAATAGGTGCCCATGCCACCGGTGTTGAGTCCAATGTCATTGTCATGCGCCCTCTTATAGTCCCTTGCACTCGCCATTGGCACAATTGTTTTTCCATCGCAAAATGAAAGAACGCTGACTTCAAACCCATTCAAAAATTCTTCAATGACAATGTTTTGACCAGCGTCCCCGAAAGATTTGTCGAGCATAATTTGTTTGAGACCTTGTTCCGCTTCGTCAAAGCTTTGGCAAATAAGAACACCTTTTCCAAGGGCTAATCCATCTGCTTTGATGACTAGTGGGAATTTGCTCTCTCTGACATAGCTCAAAGCTTCAGCATGATTGGAAAAAGTTTCATAGGTTGCGGTTGGGATATCATATTTTTTCATGAGGTTTTTCGAAAAAACCTTTGACGCTTCAAGTTGAGCGGCATCTTTGTTTGGCCCAAAAACTCTAAAACCTTCCGACTCAAGCTTGTCAACAATGCCCATTGCAAGCGGATCATCTGGCCCAACAACTATCATGTGAATGTCGGAATTATTTTTGAGAAATTCCAAAATCGCTGAAATATCGGTGGCTTTTATGTCGATGCATTCTGCTAATTCTGCAATTCCAGCATTACCCGGGGCACAATATATTTTCCCAACATGCTTGCTTTGTTTTAATTTCCAAATGATAGCATGTTCACGTCCACCACCGCCGATTACTAATATGTTTTTCTTTTCCATGGTAATCTCCTTTTCTATGGAATATTAATGTTTAAAGTGTCTCACTCCTGTCATCACCATTGCGATTCCAGCTTCATCGCATGCTTTTATGCTGTCTTCATCTTTAATTGAACCACCCGGCTGAATGATTGCTTTGATTTCGTATTTTTTGGCAAGAGCAACAATGTCAGCAAATGGAAAAAAGCCGTCTGAAGCAAGATATGCTCCTTTTGCTTTTTTTCCTGCTTGCTCAAGTGCATTTTTTGCGGCTGCGACACGATTAGTTTGTCCACCATTTATTCCAATCGTTGTGGAATCTTTGACGATGGCTATTGCATTTGACTTGAGATGTTTGACAACCTTGACTCCAAATTCCAGCTGCAAGCGATCAGTTGGCGTTGTTTTGATTTTTGTTTTATCCTCCAAAACACTAACACCACCGTTGCTCAGATCTCTTGCTTTCTTGCGAAGTTCCTCAATAAATGTTCCTTTGTCTTTTTCTAGGGGTTTTTTTGCACTCATCAGTTCGTCGCTTGTGTCCCTGTCTTGGACGAGCATCGAACCGTGAAGAATTTTAAAATCTTGCAGAAATTGTTTTTCTTTTTCTACTTCTGGTAGTTTCAAAACCCTTAAGTTTGGTTTTGTTTTTAAGATGTCGAGAGCGTCTTTGTCATAGTTTGGAGCGATGATAACTTCAAGAAAAGTTTTCACCATTTCTTCTGCACATCTTTTGTTGACTGATTTATTGAATGCAATGATTCCGCCGAAAATACTAATTGGATCAGCATCATGGGCTTTTTGATATGCTTCAAACGAATCCTTTCCGAGAGCGACTCCGCATGGAGTTGCGTGCTTAACTGCAACACAGACGCACTCATCTTCACAAGCAAACTCACTTAAAGCATCAATTGCACCTTGTGCGTCGTTGATGTTGTTAAAAGAAAGTTCCTTGCCGTTCAGTTGCTCTGCTTTCGAGAGCGATAATTTTAAGTTCGGGATTGCTGTTTCATAATATGTTGCATTTTGGTGAGGATTTTCGCCATAGCGCAAATCTTGTTTTTTCTCAAACGCAAGCGTTAAAAAATCTGGACTTTTTAGTTCCAACTCTTTTGCGAGGTAGTTCGCAATTAAAGTGTCATAGAATGCGGTGTGCTGATAAGTTTTTTGCATCAACATTTTTCTGAAAGTCAAGTCAACAATGCCCGATTTCAAATTGTCAAGAATTGTTTGATAGTCCTTTGGATCACAAGCAACGATGACATCTTGGAAGTTTTTTGCGGCACTTCTTAGCATGCACGGCCCGCCGATGTCGATATTTTCAACGGCGTCAAAAAAGGTTGTCCCCTCTTTTTCAATCGTTTGACGAAATGGATAGAGGTTTACGCAAACGATGTCAATGGTGTTGACATTAAGGTCAGCTAGTTGCTTCATGTGGTTGGAATTGTCTCTGATTGCCAAAATTCCAGCATGGACAAACGGATTCAATGTCTTGACTCTCCCATCAAGGCATTCTGGAAACTTTGTTATGTCAGACACACTAAGATTTTTTATGCCGTTGTCTGAAAGTGTTTTCGCCGTTCCACCTGTTGAAATGATTTCATAGCCTAGATTAATGAGACCCGTGGCAAATTCTACTATTCCAGTTTTGTCGCTGACTGATATTAATGCTCGTTTTTTCATATGGACATAGTATATCATGAGAAAAAAAAATCGTCAAGTATCTTTGATACTTTTGTGAGAAATTACTTTTACAAAAAACTCTCCAACAGAGGGATCGAAGACCCTCTCAATGGTTTTGCTTACACTTGCAATTAGCATCAAAACATTCGAATAGTGTAAATTTAGTTGACGAATGCAGAAAAATATTGTATTGTTAATGTTATGATAAAACTAAAGAAATTGAAAATCGTTTTGATGATTATTCTTGTTTCACTCATTTCAGTGAGTGCGTTTGCGTTCGTTGGTTGCAATGAGGCATTGGAAGAGAGACAACTTTGGGTTCCAAGAAACTTTAATGTTGACACTTCAAGTCTTGTTTTGACTTGGACGACATCTCAACCAATTAATGGCTATGAATTGATTATTCGTGACTGTTGTGACGAAGAGCTTCTTCACCATATTCCGCAAGGCAGTGCAACAAGGTTTTATTTGATGTCGCTTAGGCTCCCAGTGGGAACATATTATGTTTCGCTTCGTGCCCTTGGTGGAGCAAGGGGAAATTTTTATTACTTAAACAGCGCGCCAACTGTTCAAAGAAGGATTGTTGTTGACAGAGTGTGGTGTGAGATTGAAGATGAATATCCTTGTCAATGCGATGACGAGGGAAATGATGAATAAGAAAATGGTAGTGTTAGATTTTTTTGTTCATTTTATTTTAAAAGTCTGTCAAAGTTTGACAGACTTTTTTTTGTGATATTAAATTTGATTTGACATTAAGTTGCAACTTGTCGATTGTCAATTGTCAACAGTCTTCGACTGCTCTGTCGGGCTCTGCTTGAACTAGCACTCTCCGTCAAGAGGGTCGAAGACCCTTGTCAAGCATCTTCGATGCCTTTGTCGGAGAAGTTCAAGTAATAGCAATTTCCTTCAAAAGGGCTGAAAGCCCTTGTCAATTTCTTGATTGTTTCAACTAGGATTTTGTGTTCAATTTTTAAGACTTTTTCAGAGAGGGTTTCGGGAGTGTCGTTTGGTTCAATTTTGACTTTTTCTTGGGATAGGATTTTGCCAGTGTCTATGCCGTTATCAACAAAGTGAACTGTTGCTCCACTTTCTTTTTCTCCCGACTCAATAACTGCTTTGTGGACATTCATCCCGAAAAAGCCGTGACCGCCAAATTTTGGGAGAAGCGAGGGGTGAACGTTGATGATTTTCCCGTTATAACTCTCAATGATTTGTTCGTTCAAAATTCCTAGGTAGCCCGCAAGAACGATTAAATCGGGTTTTTTTTCTTTTAGAATCTTGAGCATATGTTCATCTCTTTCATTTGGCGACAAAAAATCGCTTTTTGCGCAAACAAATGTCGAAATGTTCATTTGTTTTGCTCTCTCGACTGCTTTTGCTTCGTGATTTGAGCTGATGACTGCAACAATCTCGCCTGCAATTAAACCACTTTTGCACGCGTCTATTATTGCCATCATATTTGAGCCAGAGCCAGATACTAGGATTGCTATGTTCATAGTAGTGAGTAGTGAATAGTTAATAGTGATGGTTAAAATTATTAATCAAATATTTTTACAACAACTACTCACTATTCACTCTTTAAATCCAATGCGACACTCACCAAGACAAGTGTCTTCTTTCTTTTTAATTTCGCCAAGATAATATGCTTCTTCGCCGAGTTCGTTTGCGCGTTTGATTAGTTTGTCGGCATCTTTTTTGTCGACACACAAAACCATTCCAGTTCCCATGTTGAAAGTGTTGTAGAGACCACGAGTGTCAAGATTTGTTCTTTCTGCTAAAAGTTTGAATAGTTTTGGGACTTCATAGTTTGTCAAATCAATTTTGACGCAGAGGTCTTCGTTTGGAAGTATGCGTGGTATGTTTTCAATAAATCCACCCCCTGTTATGTGTGACACACCTTTGATGTCGAATTCGTCGTTAAGCGCGAGAACTGATTTGACATAAATTTTTGTTGGGGTCAAAAGTTCTCGACCTAGTTCGCCTTTCAGCTCTTCTTCTGTGACAACTTTGCGAACGAGGGAAAACCCGTTGGAATGAACACCCGATGAACGGAGTCCAATAAGAACATCACCAGCGACTATGTTTTTTCCAGTTATCAACTTGTCACGATCGGCAATTCCAACGCAAAAACCAGCAAGATCATATTCCCCGTTTTCATAAAATCCGGGCATTTCAGCAGTTTCCCCACCCAAAAGGGCGCATCCCGACTCGCGACATCCGTCTGCAATACCTCCAACAACTTCCGCCATACTTTCTGGCAAAAGCTTTCCACACGCAAAGTAGTCAAGAAAAAACAATGGCCTTGCGCCTTGACAAACAACATCGTTGACACTCATTGCAACAAGGTCAATTCCAACAGTGTCGTGTTTGTTTTGCAAAAAAGCTAGTCTCAATTTTGTTCCAACCCCATCGGTCCCCGAAACGAGAACTGGATTTTTCATGTTGAATCCTGCAATAGAATAGAGTCCGCCGAACGCTCCGATATCGCCAAGAACATTTTCATCAAATGTTGCTCTGACTTTTTTTTTAATAAGATCAACTGCTTTATAGCCTGCTTCGACATCGACGCCTGCGTCTTTATAGGAAATTGGGGTTTTTGCTAAGTTTTCTTTTTTTGAGTTTTTCATGATATTTTCAGTTTATATATTATTGGTTCGTCTGTCAAGCATTTCAATGCACAATGCACAGTTCACAATGCACAATTATTGTTAATTTTTTTGTGACAATCTGCACGCACATTTGCAACTCACAAAAAAAAACAGCAAGCACACTTCCTTGCAATTTTTTTTCAACCAATCTCACCTTCATTGTGCATTGTGAACTGTGCATTATCAATTAATTATGCATTGAAAAAAGTGTTGAAAAACGGTTGCAATCGTTTTTCAAATGTGTTATACTAACTTAGTATGAAAATCCTTGCGGCAAGTATTACTCGAATTGGCGGGCGCGACTACAATCAAGATTATGTTCTTAGCACTATGATGGATGAGAAAGGTGCTTGTTTTGTTGCG
>WQSV01000110.1 GCA_009787685.1 Bacillota bacterium | reverse complement strand
GTCCTTTTTCTTGGTTTGACGCTCTCCGTGTTCTACTAGGAAATTGGATAATAAAAAATTGCCACGAAGTTTGGCAAAGGAGAACAAACAATGACAAAGGAAATCAAATCAGAGATTATCAAAGTTCATGCAACAAAAGAAGGTGACACTGGAAGTCCAGAAGTTCAAGTGGCACTCTTGACTTTTCGCATCAATCATTTAACTGAACATTTGAAGTCTCACAAACACGACCACCATTCAAGAAGAGGACTTCTCAAAATGGTTGGACAAAGAAGAAGTCTTCTTAACTACCTCAAAGACATCGACATCGAAAGATATCGCGCTCTTGTCGCAAAACTAGAACTAAGAAAATAGTTTTCTGTAATCAACAAAAAACCGCCGAATTAACTTTAGTGGTTTTTTTAATTGGTGTTCCACCACAAGACTAATTTAAAAACACTAGAAATTATTTGAATCAGCTCCTAGGGATAATCTAAAAAATTCTTTTGTTTTTTCATTGTTGTCCCATTATTGAACAGAATAGCGAGAACAGCGAAAAACGTTGTTCTCGCTTTCTATTTTAAAGAGAGTTTCATTGTTGACTAATCCCACGAAGTGGGTCACCACACTGCGACATGGAACCAATCACCCTGAACCATTTGCGTTTTTTGCAAACGAGCTGTTGAGTGCGCCCGGACTGTTTTCAAGAATAGGTTTTTTGAACATCTTTGAAATTAACGCTGAAACGATGCAGTATTGCGAAGAAAATTGCCAATCATTAATCGAAGAATTCGGGCTCCTCACATTCGCCGAATTCAACCAAATCATGCCAAAACTAGCCGAAGAATTTTTCCATGCCAAGGGTCAATACTTTCTCATCTCAATGTGCAGAGACCAAGTCGCATGGCATGATGTTGAATATCTCATCAAAATATTCTAAAAAAAGTGGGCGAGCTTTTGGTGTTTTCTCATGTTTTGGTGTTTTCTCATGTAAAGAATGTTTAAAACAAACAACTCAAAAATTTTTGAAAGTTTTTTGAGTTATTTGTCGTTAAACACTTTACTAGAAAAAAATTGTATGTTATTATTGTATTGAAAGCATGATTTGTGCTTTCAAAAAATACTTTTTGACCTAATTGGTCAGAGGAATAATGATGAACAAAAAACTAGTAATCAATGAAAAATGGTGCAAGGGCTGCGTTGTTTGCGTCGCCTTTTGTCCTAAAGATGTTTTAGAAATGAAGGCGGACAAAGTCGTTGTGAAAAACGAGTCCGCCTGTATTTATTGTGGTCTGTGTGAACTAAGATGCCCAGACTTTGCAATTCACATTGAAAAAGAGGAGGGCAAGAAATAATGTCTTTTAAAGTCAACACAAAAACTCCGAAATCAAACACTAAAGATGTCAAAACAAAAAAGGTTCTTCTTCAAGGCAACGAAGCGTGCGTTGAGGGGGCAATCGCCGCGGGAATGACATTTTTTGCGGGCTATCCAATAACACCGTCAACTGAAGTTGCAGAATATGCGTCATTAAGGCTGCCTCAAATTGGTGGGAGATTTATTCAAATGGAAGACGAAATCGCAGCGATGGCCGCGATTATCGGTGGATCTGTTGCGGGCGCAAAGTCAATGACCGCAACAAGTGGTCCCGGCTTTTCACTCAAACAAGAAAATCTTGGTTATGCTTCTTTTGCTGAAATTCCATGCGTCATTGTAAATGTTCAGCGCGCTGGCCCATCAACAGGACTTCCAACTTCTCCATCGCAAGGTGATGTTATGCAAGCGAGATGGGGAACTCATGGNGACCACCCAATCATCGCTATTGCTCCAGCGTCTGTTGAAGAGTGTTATTCATTAACAATTCGTTGTTTTAATTTGAGCGAAAAGTATCGTGTTCCAGTCATTCTTTTGACTGACGAAATAATTGGACATCTTCGTGAAGGGATTGAAATTCCAGACAAAAGTCCGATTTCAATTGTGGACAGAAAAATTGACAAATCTGTTCCGCCCTTCTCTGTTCCAAAAGGCGAATTTGCTCCAGTGAGCGCTCCATTTGGACAAGGCCAACGCTACAACATCACGGGACTAGTTAGAACCGAGAGTGGTTTTCCAACAAATTCAACTGATATAGCGGGTGAACTGACAACACGCTTGATGAAAAAAATTGATGACAACGCAAAAGATATTATCACCTATGAGGAGAAGTATCTTGAAGATGCGGAGACTGTTGTCATTGCATATGGCGGAACATCAAGTGCCGCGATTTCGGCGGTTGAAAGAGCAAGACTGGAAGGACAGAAAGTTGGATTATTTCGTCCAATCACTATTTGGCCATTTCCATTCGACAGAGTTCGTGAAATCGCGAACAAAGTGAAAAGAATAATCGTCGCTGAACACAACTATGGACAGTTGCTTTTGGAAGTTGACCGCGCAACACAAGGGAAGTGTGAATTAGATTTTCTTGGGAATGTCAGTGGAACTATCATAATGCCAGACGAAGTTTATGCAAAAATCAAAGGGGGTAAAAAGAAGTAAAAGACAAAAAACAAAAGTAAAAAAATATTGTGAGAGTTTTGGTTTGAAACAATTTTTCAAAAACCTAATTCACATTAATTTTTCGACTTTTAATTTTCAACTTTCACTTTAAAAAAATATTATGGCAAGCAAATTAATTGAAAAATATATCAGACCGGGAACTCTTCCTCATATTTGGTGTTCGGGTTGCGGACACGGCATTTTAATGAGGGCACTTGCTCAAGCTATTGAAAACTTGGGACTTGACAAAGACAAGGTCTGTGTCGTTTCGGGCATAGGTTGTTCGTCTCGAATCGCCGGTTATATGGATTTTAACACGCTTCACACAACTCATGGAAGAGCGATTGCTTTTGCAACGGGAGTTAAAGTCGCGAATCCAGAAATGCATGTTATTGTTGTTGCGGGCGATGGAGACTTGACTGCAATTGGAGGAAATCATATTATACATGCAGCAAGAAGAAATCTTGACCTTACTTGTATTCTTCTCAATAACGACACCTATGGAATGACGGGGGGACAATTTTCTCCAACGACTCCTATGGGTGATGTTGCGTCAACTGCACCATATGGCAATATGGAGCGTCCATTTGACACTGTCAAGCTTGTTATTGGAGCTGGGGCGACATTCGCCGCAAGAGGGACTGCATATCATGTTAATCCAACAATCAAACTAATGCAAGAAGCAATTTCTCACAAAGGCTTCTCTTTTGTTGACTGCTTGAGTGCATGTCCATCGTATTATGGCAGAAAAAATAAAAAAGGCAATATTGTGAAAATGCTTGAGTGGCAACGAGACAACGCAAAAACAGAAAAAGTTCATGCGAGTGTTGAACCAGAATGGCTTGAAGAATACGACAAGATTTTAAAGGCGAATAAAAAATAAAAATTCTATTGAATATCACGTATTCAATAATCGGAGATTTTAACATGAAAAGACAAGAAATGAGAATCAGTGGAAGTGGCGGGCAAGGCATTATCACTGCAGCTGTTATTATGGCAGAAGCCGCGCTTCTTGCTGGATTTAATGTTGCTCAAACTCAATCTTATGGGCCTGAAGCAAGAGGCGGAATTTGTAAGTCAGAAGTAGTCATCGATGAGGGCGCGGTTGGATTTCCAAAGGTTATCAGCCCGACATTTTTGCTAGCCCTCACTCAAAGCTCGCTTGATAAGTATTCTTCGGGACTGCCAAAAGATTGTGTTATCATGGCGGACGCGTCATTGACTCTTCCAAAAGGAATCGAAGCAATTCAAATTCCAATTCTTGCGACAGCTCGTGAAAAGGTTGGCAAAAACTTTGTTGCGAACATTGTTGCACTAGGTGCAATCAATGAAACATTGAAAATTGTCCCACACGAATGTCTCGCGGAAGCTGTCAAAAAACATATCCCAAAAGGAACTGAAGATTTGAACATGCTTGCGCTTTCTGAGGGAGTGAAACTTGGAGGATAGTTGAATATTGAATATGTGAAGACAAAAAGTAGATTTGACAACACATATTCCATATTCCATATTTCATATGAAAATTCATGAATATCAAGCGAAAGAACTTCTCGCTGAATATGGTGTTATAACACAAAAGGGATATTGCGTTGAAAATGATGCAGAAGCTTTAACTATGGCGAAAAGGCTTTGTGATGAAGGAGCGAAACAAATCGTTGTCAAGGCGCAAATCCATTCGGGAGGAAGAGGTAAAGGTGGGGGAGTCAAGCTTGCCAAATCTCTTGATGAAGCGGTTGAAAAAGCAAAAAATATGCTCGGCATGAATCTTGTCACTCATCAAACGGGAGCGGAAGGGAAAACTGTCAACAAGGTTTTGTTGTGTGAAGCCGCGGATATTGCACAAGAATACTATGTTTCAATTATTCTTGACGGCACTTTTGGATGCCCTCTAATTGTTGCGTCAAGTGAGGGTGGAACTGAAATTGAAAAAACAGCCGAAGTGAATCCCGATGCAATAATAACAAAACCGATTTCACCATTAACAGGTTTAAAAGATTTTCATGCGAAATATGTGGCTTTGAAAATGAATCTTGACCCATCTCTTCACAAAAGTTTTATTGAAACATTGAAGAATATGTATCGCTTGTTTATTGAAAAAGACTGTTCGCTCGTTGAAATTAATCCACTTAGTTTAACTGAGCAAGGACAATTGTTGGCAGTTGATGCGAAAATAAACTTTGACGAAAATGCATTGTTCCGTCACCCAGAAATACTAGCCTTTCGTGATATTTTGGAAGAAGACCCAAAAGAGCTTGAAGCCGCGGAAAAAGGCTTTTCTTATGTTGCTCTTTATGGTAATATTGGTTGCATGGTCAATGGTGCTGGTCTTGCTATGGCGACGATGGACATCATTAAGGAGTATGGTGGGTCTCCAGCAAATTTTTTGGATGTTGGAGGGTCTGCAAGCGTTGAAAAAGTGAGCAGTGCTTTTAGAATTCTTCTTTCCGACAAAAACATTAAAGCGGTTCTTGTTAATATTTTCGGTGGCATTATGAAATGTGATGTCATTGCTGAGGGGATAATTGGAGCTGCGAAAGAAGTTAAACCAAACATTCCTTTAGTTGTTCGCCTTGATGGAACAAGAGCAAAAGAGGGAAGAGAGCTATTAGCGTCTTCGGGACTTTCAATAATTTCAGCAGATTCACTGAGTGACGCAGTAAAAATAGCAGTCGAGAAATCAATTTTAAACTAATGGTTTTAATTCGTGAGCATTTTTGCAAATAAAAAGATTAAGAAAAAAGAGGAAGAGAAAATTATTTAAAGATAAAAAATTATTATTAGTAAAAGAAAAGAAGTGAGGAAAATTTTCAAAAAAATTAATATAATTTTGGTTGTGATTCTTGCATTTACAATGTCAATGGTGGTTTTGTTGGGGTGTGAGCATAGGGCGGTTATTGTGTGCCCTAATCGAAGAATTCGGGTTCATGAATTTTGAAGAATTGAACCAAATCATGCCAAAACTAACAGAAGAATTTTTCAACGCCTTCA
>WQSV01000109.1 GCA_009787685.1 Bacillota bacterium | reverse complement strand
AGAATAGAGCGTGTGAAAAAAAGAGATAATATCAATGATGACATCATCGCAAAAATTCTCTCTCGTCAACTAAGGGACGATGAGAGAGCATCAAAAGCCGATGTCGTCTTCACAAACAACAACACTCTATGCAATCTCAATCAACAAGTCAAAAAGTTTATCGAATCTTTAGCATAGCGATAACCTCGCTTACCCTCGTGACTCTTCTCACACTCACAGGGGTCATTGTTCGCTATCCAACGCGTTTTACAAACTACATAGAAAAATACTCCCAAGAATTTAATGTTGACTTTCACCTTGTCCAAGCAGTGATTTGGACTGAAAGCAAAATGCGACCCAATGCCGTTTCTCACGCAGGAGCAGTTGGACTAATGCAATTAATGCCCTCAACTGCAAAATGGGTAGCAGAAAAACTAGGCGTCGAATTTTCCGACGACAAATTATTTGAGCCAGATTTCAACATTAAAATTGGCACATTCTATTTGAGTTTCTTGCTTGAAAGATTCGACACGCAAAATGCTCTCGCCGCGTATAATGCGGGGCAAGCAAATGTTTTTCGTTGGATTGCCGAAAATCGCTCGGAAATACCCTTTAGAGAAACGCGGGATTTTGTCCAAAGAGTAAATAGAGCGAAAAGGGTTTATCAATTTTTAAATTAAGCAAATTAACGCATAACGACGGATAAAAATATTAAATACTTTAGCATTCACTATGCCATTATGCGTTGAAAAATTTAAAATCTTTTCAAATCTGCAATAAACTTTCCATCAAGTTCATAGCCACCACCGCGCCCCTTGACAACAATCACAGGGGCGCCGTCTAATATTAGTCGGTCTATGTAGCGAGTAATGCTTCTTTCGCAACAATAAAGTTTGTCGGCTAAATAGCGTCTTGAAACTCTTTTTTTTGTCAATAATTCCATAAAGATGGAAAACATAATTTTATACATTTTTGTTTTTCTCCTTTGTCTTGTTGGGGATTGAAGAATAGAGGATGGGGCATGGTGAATGTTAATTGTTCTTTGTTGTCTTCTTAGAGTCGACAAAATAATCTGACATTTTCCATCCATCACTCTCTATTTTCAAATCCCTCCAGTCAACGCTTTTCTAAGTCGCTCAAAAAAGCATTTAGCCCGCAACGCTTGCCTAAGCGCCTAAAAAAGCCCTAAAAATACCCATTTTTGTTTTCGAGATTTTCTTCATGTTTTGAAAGGGTCCCAGTCCACACCTAGTTTTGGGGTGGAAAAACATTGAAAAAACACCGTTTTTTTTGAATATTTTCAATATAAGAGCAAATAACAACGCAAAAAGGTTTGTGCTTTTTGAAAAAAAATGATAAAATAATTTTGTCTAATGAAGAATTTAGAATGCAGGATGCAGAATATATGTTAGAATTAATTTTTTAAAGTTGACCTTTATTCTGTATCCTGCATTCTAAATTCTGAATTAGCAAAGAGGAAGAAACACATGAACATGAAACTTTTCAAAAAAATCTATTACCCAGCATTAATGCTTTTTGCATTACTGTTTTTTATTTTCTCGGCAGTGACTGCAACAACTGGGAGTTATGACAGTCGCAGGTTTGATGGCGCATTCATGGACAATGTTCGCAATCACGTTGAGTTCTTGACAAGAGGTGAGAGAAATATTTTCAATCTTGGACATTTGGAAGCGTCGAAAAATTATCTTGTTGAACAACTGACTGAAGATGGTCTCACGACTCTCATCACATCAGAAACCGACACGGATGCGACAATTGCCACCCACAGAACACACACTGTCATTGACTCTTCATATGACGCTGTTTGGAGTGCTGAGCCTGTGACAACTATTCAAAGTGTTATCATCTCTCCAGAAACTCAAAGGCATTTCACTTGGAACGATCCGAATGAATTTTTTGTAATGCGTGAAATCCACAATGTCATCACTTTTATTCCGGGAAGAAATGGTGGAAATGGCGACACCGTCATGTTCATGGCACACTACGACTCGGTTCACCAAGGCGCAATGGATAACGCAGTTCCAGTCGCAGCGATGCTTGAAACTATTCGTCATATTTTGAGAGAAGGTTATCAATTCGACAACGATCTCATCTTCGTTTTCACTGACGCAGAAGAAGAGGGGATGCTTGGAGCGTTCGCGTTCTGGCATCAGTTTGCTGGATTCAATGACATCAGAGGATTGCGTAATCCGGACAACAACCGCATTAGACTTGGAACAAACTTTGACTCAATGGGTAATGGTGGAAACATCTTGATGTTTGAAACCCACACTAACAACGCCACTTTAATGAGTGCGTATCGCAGAATCAATAACAATATTTTCACGTCGTCTCTTGCCGCAATGGTCTATAGCTCAATGGACACTTTCACTGACTTTGACATTTTTGGACCAGATGTTCCATCGTTGAACTTTGCAAATGTCGGGGGCTACAGAGTCTATCACACCCAACAAGACACTTTTGAAAATGCAAATTTCAGAGTGGCTGGACAGTTTGCTGATCTAATCTACCGCCTTGCAATCGAATTCGGCGACTTTAGCTTTATGGACGGTCACACACCAGTTCTTGAACAAGGAGGAAGAGCAGTATTCTTTTCCTATCTCGGCTCAACAGCCGCTTTCCCGTTTAGCGTTTCATATGTCCTCGGTGGATTAATCGCTCTAATGTCAATCATTCTTGTTGTTCTCAACATGAAAAGAAAAAGCATTTCATGGGGCGGAGTCTTCAAAGGCGGATTCGTTCAAGTCTTGACCCTTGTCGCGACAGCCGCGATGATGTTCTTGATGTATTTCCTTGTGACAATGCTACTCGTTCTTTTCGGGGCACTTCCACTCAGAGGAGTCATGTCACTAGTGTTCATAAACATGCCACTAATGATTTTCTCAATGATTCTTGCAGGAACTTTTGCAGTAGTTTTCTATATCATCTTCAAAAAAGCTTTCGCAGCAAAAGGAAAAGATGTTGTCAGAGGAAATTCAATGCTGTTCGTTTTGTTTGGGCTGATTCTCAGTTTCGCTCTTCCAGCAGCGGGCTATCTCTTCAGTATCGCAGCAATCTTGCTTTTGGCTGTAATGATAGCAGGCGTTCTTTATGGCGAAAAATTTCGTGAAAAATTCAAAATGGACTTTGAAAGATTGTTTCTTCACACTGTCCCAATGATATTTGCAATCCCAGTAATTTTGCCAGTTGTTATTCTTGGTGGAAGAGTGGTCGGCGCAATCATATTCCCAGTATTTGTTCTTTTGATTGTGTTGCTTTTGGGTTCAATCCTTCCATATGCAAACTATCTCAAGCCAAAACTAAACATCCTTTGGGCAAAACTTCCAAAGAAGACTCTAAGAATTGAAAGAGTTGTCACAGAGCAGGTTGAAGATAAAGCCAAAAGAGGCAAATTCAAAGAAGTCACTGAAAAAAGAGTGGTGAAAGAAAAAGTAACAAGAACTTATCGCAACAGAACGGGCGTCGTTATTATGGCAACGCTTGCAACAATCGCATTGTTATTCAGCGGCGGATTTGGAGCAAATTTCCATGATAACCTAATCGGCGGACACGGCTGGACAACAATTGCCTATGACTCAGCGCTAATCCTTGTCGACAATAATGGGGTCAGAAATCTTGAGGTTCGTGATGTTGTCGCAATGCACCACTTCCAAAATGCGGACGGCTTTGGTGGTTTCAATTGGGATGGAGACAGAAGAGCTTTCCACAAGCCAGCTCCGGGCGACCTTCAACTTCACTTTGAAACTCCAATAGCAAGAAATGGGGATCTCTTCACTTTCACTGTCGCTCAAAGATATGCAAAGGCAAGCGTGACTCTAGTTGGAGTTGGAAATGTTGAATCGTTTGTGTTTTCAAACACTCAAATTCCAAATATTGAAGAAATTCCAGCGGGCGTTGAATATTTCAGAGTCGAAAACTTCAACCCAAGCCACGACGAAATAACTTTTCACTTCCCAGTTGCTCAGTGGGGAAGTTTGACATCAGGCGGACAATTCTTTCTAAGAATTGCGGGAGAAGCACCGAGTGTCAGAGCATATTTCACTGAAACAATCTTTCATCATTATGCTGTCGAAGACACTGTTGAATTCCGTGCGCTTCAAGACCATTTCCGTGGACAAGATGACATCTACTACGCACTAAGAGCAAACGTAATATTCAAAAGAACAATGACTTTAAATGCGTAATTTTAACACTCTACACATTCAAATAAATCGGAGATTTTTTCATGGTAACAATAAGAAAACCAAAAAATGCATTAAAATTTTCTCGTCCTGCTCAGTGGTGGGGCTCGCTTTGGCGCGAGGGCTTGCCAATCGGTAATGGCGAAATCGGCGCATCAGTCTATGGTGGTGCAGCGTCTGACACTATTATGATAACTCATTCTGATTTGTGGTGGCAGGGTCAAGCGGGAGTTTTAAGAGACGTTGCCGACAAATTAAAAGATGTTCGTAAAAGAATTGATGATGGACATTTTCGTGAAGCTGAAAACATTTTTTCAACTGCTTTCATGTCACAAGGCTATCGTCCACAAATGGCATATCCACTTCCATTGTGCGATTTCAAAATCGAACAAAACATTGAAAAACAAGTCAAAGAATATGCTCGTGTTTTAAACATGGAAAACGGTGAATGTGGAGTGACTTTTAAAGATGGAACAACTCGTTTTGAAAGAAGCGTTTTTGTGTCTTCTGCTCAAAACATCATTTGCTATGAAATGAGCCATGCTGGTGCAAAAACGATTGATGTCAAATTTTCTCTTGACATGCATGAAAAGTTCAACGCAAGAACTTCAAGTGCGGTTTCAAAACTACCAGAGGGTGTTAACATCAAATATGAAAACTATTTTATGTATTTTTCAGCACGTTCCGACAACGGAACAGAGTTTGGTGTTGTTGCTTTTATTAATCACTATGGCGGAACTCAAACAGTTTCAAATGATTCAATTTCAATCAAAGGTGCAGACAAAGTTTTGGTAATTTTGAAGCCTTTCATTGAAAGTCAGCGTGAAAAAGAATGGAAATCCCTTAAAGAAGCACTTCCAAAAATAAAGCTTACATATGAAAAGCTTTTAAAAGAACACACTCCAATCCACAACAAGCTTTTCTCGTCATGTGAACTTGATCTTGATGCTGATGGAAGGGACAGATTTGTCAATGATCTCCTCGATGAGACGTTTGAATCTGGCGAGATGCCACAAGCACTAGTTGAAAAAATGTGGGGTTTTGGGAGATATCTTCTCGTCACGGGTTCAAAAAAAGCATCTCGCCCACTCGCGCCATATGGTTTGTGGTGCGGTGACTACAAAGCCGAAGACGCGCAAATTAATTCAGCTGGCTCAATGCAAACAATCTATTCGCATGCTCTAAGTGGAAACATGCCAGAATATCTTGAAAGCGTCTTCACATATTATGAAAGCGTAATCGACGATCTCAGAAAAAATGCATCTCGTATTTATGGCGCTCGTGGGATTTTTATTCCGTCAATCATGGCGCATGGAGCAGGTGTCGTTGGAAATATCAACCCAAATGTCCTTCACTTCACTGGTGTTGCAGGATGGGTTTG
>WQSV01000108.1 GCA_009787685.1 Bacillota bacterium | reverse complement strand
GCTATCTCATTTCAACCCAAGGAGCAAGCTCATTCCCTACTTATTTTTTGGACTATCGCTTTTCAGATAAAAGATTGCTCACGTCTCTTGAAAATTTTTCAAACGTTGGAGCAATGATGGATATTGGAACTGGAGATGACATCATGGTCACGGGAATGCAAAACAATCGCCCATCGCTTGGAATCGCAAGAGGCGGAAACTTTGCCAACTTTTCATCTGTTTCAATCGGTTCTTCAACCGAAAGAATCATTGATGTGAGAAATGATGGACTCAATCCACGTTATGCTTTCGTGATTTTGGAATCTCGCGGAGAAAGCGCCGATGTTTCGAACAACTTCGGGTCCAGTGATGTTTGGTTGGTTCGAGTGAGAATTTAAATTTAGAGTGGGGTTAGAGTTTGTAATTTGGAGTCACAGTCAAATTAATCTTATCACTAACTCCACTCTTCACACTCCAAACCAAATAAAAATCCACTCTAAAAAATTATTCGACTTTCCCGTCAACTAACTTTATTGTTCTTGTTGCATAACTAATATCATCCATATTGTGAGTGACCATTAGGACGGTCTTTCCACTATTGTTGATTTCTTTGAGGTGTCCGAGAATTATTTCAGTGTTTTTTGAATCGAGGTTTCCACAAGGCTCATCAGCAAGAACAATTTTCGGATTAGTAACAAGGGCTCGTGCTATTGCAGCGCGCTGTTTTTCCCCTCCAGAAAGTGTTGCAGAAACTTGTTTTGATTTTTCATGAAGTCCCACCATTTTGAGGGCTTCATGAATTTTTTCATGTCGAATCGATTTTTTTTCTCCTGCGATGATTAATGGAATTTCAATATTTTTGAAAAGTGAATAAAGTGGTTCAAGATAAAATTGCTGAAAAATGTAGCCAAAAGTGGAGTTTCTCAATTGCGCCCTTTCCTTCTCGCTTAATGAAATAGTTGAAATATTCTCAACCAAAATATCACCTGCTGTTGGCTTTTCAATTTGACCAATAATGTTGAGAAGCGTTGATTTTCCACTTCCAGACGCTCCAACTATCGCCAAAAACTCCCCTTCATCAACTTGAAGAGAAATATTTTCCAAGGCAAAAAAATCGCCATATCTTTTTGAAATATCATTAATATTAATCATTGATTTTTTAAAGTTGTCAACAGTTTTCGACTGTTCTGTCGGGTTTTATTTTTAAAGAAAGACCAAGCATGCTCACTAGCAATCTCGTCATAACTTTTTTTCTCCGCGCGAGCCCGCGCTGTTAGATATTATTTTCTTACTTTCTAAACTACCTGCTCTACTCTCCATATTTCACATATTCTATCTCATGCCATGTTAGCAAACTCCCAAACTTCCAACAAATCAACTGCCCCAGCAATTTTTCCAAGCCAATATTCAACATGTTCTTGAAGCTTCGTCCAATTTTCAACCGTGAAATCAGCTTCGTTTTTTGAATTGACATGACTTTGCAACTGTTCAAATCGCATCTCACGATATTCTCCAAATGTCATCTCTCTTCCACTCCCAATCATCGGCACCACAAAAAACACTGTCAAAACTGTCATCAATATTAATTTCAAAATTCGTTTTTTTATTTTGTTTCGTCCTACCATTTGTTGTTTTGCTTTAATAATAGCACATATTTTCCATTTTGTCAACGCTTTCCAAAAAATTTATTCCATAAATTTTTCATTAAGATTCTAAGTTCATTTTAACAGAAAAAAACAACACCGTCCTAATGACCATCATCCAGTAATTTTGCATACTCACCAACGATTATCTACCTTCGTGACTAGTTTAAATTGCCAGCTCTTTCCTTGTAATGAGCAGGCAAATTACACCAATACTACCATTATGATAATAGCAATGTCTTAAAATTTTGTGTCTGCTTTTAGCTCAATGCTAATTTGATTTCGACCTTTAATCCGTCGGGTTCTTGGGTTATTTTTAAATGTCCACCCATTTTTTTGATTAGTTTTGAGGAAATATAGAGCCCTAGTCCTGCTCCGTGTTTTCCTTGCGCGTTTTCTCCGCGATAGAACTTTTGAGTCAGCAGAGAAACCTCTTCTTTCTTCAAAGAATTGCCGTTGTCCTTGATTGAAATTGTCAGAAATTTTTCTTCAAGAACAAATGAAACTATTATTTCACTGTTTGAATACTTGTAGGAATTGGAAATGATGTTTCCAAACACTTGACTTAAACGCAAAGTATCACCTTTCATTAAACAATCTGGAGCCTCATTCTCTAGAGAAACTTTGTTCAATGAATCAACTCCCAAGATACTGTCTTGGATTTCTTTTGATGAAATGTCAGTGATATTAATTTTTAATTCAGTCAAATCTTCCAAGGCTGAACTAAACAAGTCTGTGAGCAAAATATCGATTTCATGAGTCTTGCCTTTTATTGCTTTGATATTTGAAAGTTTTTTCTCGTCTTTTTCACCCATTTCAAGCAGTTCACTTGCAACCCTCACTATTGCTATTGGAGTTTTAATGTCGTGACTAAGAGTTGCAATTAGTTCTTTTTTACTTTTTTCTTCATCAATCAGTCTTTGTCTTGCCATCTTCAATTCCTCTCTCATTATGTCAAAACTTGCGCTGAATTCTCCGAACAAATTGTCTTTGTCCATTGGAAGCAGGGTGTCAAGATTACCCGTTGCAATCTCGCCTGCAAAATTTTTTAATTTTTTAAAAGGACGATACAAAAAATGTCTCATATAAGCATAGTATCCAAGAGTCAAAGCAATCAATAAAACACTTAATGAAGCAATCAATGCAATTCTTAGAGACTTGTTTCTCTCTCTAAAGTGACCCAAATAAATAATAATATAGCCATCACTAAAAGCAATCACAACATCAGAATTGCTAATCGCGTTGTTTAATCTTTGTTCAAGAAGCATTTTTTCGGTGTTTTTTGTGCTGAACAAAACACTGCCCTCATTTGAAATAACAGTGAAATCATATTCAAAATTTGCACCAAGATTGTCAAAGTTCTCGGTGTTTTCAATACTTACCCTAATACGGTTTATTTCAACGATGTCGGGCGAAAAATTTCTTCCATCAACTGCATCCCAAATCAAAATTCCACTGACTACAAAAATGGCAAGAATAATTAAAATGACCACAATTCTATGTTTCAAAAATATAACCCTGCCCCCACACTGTTTTTATTTTTTCATCACCCAATTTTTCTCTCAACCTTGAAACTTGGACATTGATAGCACCGTCTGTGATAAAAGTGTCGCCCCAAACCTCTGCTAATATTGCTTCTTTTGAAACAACCTTGTTTCTGTTTAGAACAAAATATGCTAATAGTTTGAATTCCTTTGGCTTTAAATCCAAATCAACATCCTTCAAATATGCTTTCATTTTGATGTGATCAATTTTTAAACCAGCAACTTGGACTATTGATATCACACCTTTTTTGTCTTCTTCCCTTTTTAATCGTGCTTTAATTTTCGCAAGCAAAACGTTGAGATCGTATGGTTTCGTGATATAGTCATCACCTCCGATATTCAACGCAATCAACATATCTTCAGTCGACACTCTAGCAGAGACAAAAAATATTGGAGTGTCATAATCTTTTCTGATTGTTTTGCACAAATCAAAGCCACTACTTTCAGCAAGATTGATATCAAGAAGAATCAAATCCGCTTGATGTTGATCCAAAAACTCCAAGCACTCATTTGCAGATGACACTGCAAAAGTCTCAACACCAAATGCATTGAAATATTCCGCGGTCATTTTTGCGAGCATCACTTCATCGTCAACCATCAAGACATTATATTTCATAAGATGATTATACCACACAAAATGAGTAACTCCTAGTAATTTTATGGTCAAATTGACTAATACTAATTGCATGAAAACTTTTAAATTTGTCTTGAAAACTATTGCTGGCATTGCACTGCTTTCACTCTTGGTTGCTTCGATTGTTCTTGCTTTGGCGATTGAACCGAATGTTCGGCTTCATGGGTTTTCAAATTTGGACAGCTCAAAACTGGAGACAAAGCAACTGAACACTGTCTATCTTGACAGCGAAGGAAATGAAATTTTCAGCCCGCGTAGTTTTCGGTTTGTTGCATTTGATGAAATCCCACAAAATGTTAAAAATGCTTTTATTGCAATTGAGGACAAACGTTTTTATGAGCATGATGGTGTTGACAAGACGAGTGTTTTGAGAGCTATTTATCAAAATGCAAGAAACAATCGTTATTCGCAAGGTGGCTCAACTATTTCACAACAACTCATCAAAAACACTCATTTAACGGGCGAGAAAAAATTGAAACGAAAACTTGATGAAGCAAGACTATCCATTTCTCTAGAGCGAAAATATTCAAAAGATGAAATTCTTGAAATCTATTTGAATGTTTTGTATTTTGCTCCCGGAGTCTATGGAATTGGGACAGCATCTCGTGTTTTTTTTGGAAAAGAAGCGAGTGAATTAACACTTTCTGAAGGAGCTATTCTTGCTGGAATTATTAATAATCCATCACGATACAATCCCTATTCAAGACTAGAGAATGCCATTAAACGCCGAGATTTGGTGCTTAATCAAATGAAAATTCAAAATATGATAAGTGAGCATGACTACAAAAACGCAAAAGAGAGCGACATTGAGATAAAAAACATTGGCCAAACCAAGCATAACCATTACTTGAATTATGTCAGACATAACACAGCAAAAATTTTAAAAATCAATGAAAACGATGTTGCAAAACGTGGAGTTATTGTGAAGACAAATTTGAGAAATGACATTAATTTCAAGAGCATTGAGAACCTTCTTCCAACATGCGACACTGTTTTTAAAGCGATTATTATTGACAACTCAACAAGTGAAATTGTCGGAATTTTTTCAAACTCAAAACGAAACATAACCAACATTAAACGTCAACCCGGCTCAACTTTGAAGCCGATTTTGTGCTATGCTCCAGCAATTGAAAGAAAGATAGCACTTCCAATCACACCAATAAAAGACTCCCCTATTTCATTCGGGTCCTATAAACCTCGAAACTATCGAGGACAATATGAAGGTTGGACAACTGTTCAAGAGAGCCTTTCAAACAGTTCAAATGTTGTTGCGGCCAGATTGATTGAAATGGTTGGAGTCTCAACTGCAAAGAGATATGCAATGGCATCCGGGGTCAATTTTGCCCCAAGCGATAACAGTCTGACTATCGCTCTTGGCGGACTTAGATATGGAAATACTTTGACTGAAATCGCTGGGAGTTATCTGCCTTTTGCGAACGATGGAATGTTTTCTTCGCCATGTGTGATTGAGAGCATCCAAACTTATGACGGCAAATATCTCTTCAGACGCGAAAAAAAAGAAACAAAAGTTCTCTCCCCTGCAACAGCTTTTTTGATGAGAGAAATGCTTTTTGAGTGTGCAAAAACTGGGACTGCAAAAAAACTAAAGGATTTTGACGAAGTCGGAGCAAAGACTGGAACTGTTGGGACGAGTGTTGGGAACACTGACGCATATTCAATAGCATTCAATAAAAATTTCACAATTGCAGTTTGGCTTGGAGGAGATGAGTGGGGCGACATTCGTCCCGTCACTGGGGGTGGAGTCGCAAGCGAAATAGTGAAAGAAATCTTGACTTCCCTT
>WQSV01000107.1 GCA_009787685.1 Bacillota bacterium | reverse complement strand
CAAATGGGCTGAAAGCCCTTGTCAAGGATTTTCAATCCTTTTGTCGGAGATTACTTTTACATGGAGCTGCCCCAACAGAGGGGTCGAAGACCCTTGTCAAGGCTTTTTGAAAATATTTTTTGAAAAAAATAGAAAAACAGCTATTTTATCTGTTTCTAAAATAGCTGTTTTTTCAAAGTAATTTTTAAACTGTTACTGGGACTGTGATATTAATGATTGCTGAGAATGTTCTTCCGTCGTTGAAAGTGAATTCGATTTCAATTGAACGGTTGTCGGGAGCGTTTAGAATGATATAGAAATCGTTACCGAAGTAGCCATCTTCAGAATAAGCAAACATTACGAAGTTTCCAAACTCATCAAATCTGTCGTTTTCTGCAACGAATTCTCCGTCTGTTCCATAGATTCTGAATTGTCGGTTTGCGTTCATTTCAAGCGCTCTTCCGTTTTCAATCCAATCCCCGTCACTGACTCTTGCGCGGAAGGAGAAATCTTCTCCGAGCATGCCATCTATTCTGTTGAAGTTGACAGCGATTCTGTCTTGGTTTTCTCTTGTTGTCACGTTCACGATGTTTCTGTCGACTGTGTAGTCAAGTTCATAGAAGTTGTTTGAACCAGCGACTGCGCCACGAACTGAATCAATCAGAGGCTCGACCGTGATGTCGATTTTGACTTGTGTTGTGCTTCCATCAGCGCCGTTGATTGTTAGTGGAATGCTTCTGTTGAAAGCGTTGATAACGATGTAGAAATCGTTTCCAAAGTGACCTTCATAAACAAACGCTGCTTGAGTTGGACGAGTCGCTATCCAAGCATTGTCGTCAGTTGAACCGAAGCGGCGGAATTCGCGCGAATCCCCTTGCCCTCTTAGTTCATAAGCATGAATAACAACGTCTCCGCTCGTGATGTTGAAGTTGTTCCCAAGAAGACCTTCGGCACGAATGAAGTTGACAGCGATTTGGGTTGCCAAATGCGAGACAGTGACTTCAAGTTCGTTCTCTTCAATTTCTGCTGAAACGACGCCATAGAAGCTTGTTGACGGAGCGCGTTGTTCGCGAACTCCTTCGATTAGATTGGTGTGGACTGGGGTTGGAGTTTCAACAACTCTTTCTGCTAATCTCACAAGTCTGTTTGGATTTGAAAGAAGTTGGAAATAGTTGTTGGTTTGCCAAATATGATAAGACGATTGGAAATAGATATTGTTTCCACCTGCCTCATACATATCGCTCCAAACTTGGAAGTGGAATGGATTTCCAGAATAATGAGGAAGATTGTCGGGTCTTGGGTCATGTTCGAATGTTAATGACCACCAATTTGTTTCGCCGTCACGAACCATTGGTCTCATTTCTTGAAGTGAGCCGAAGATGTTTGTCGCTGGAGTGCCATGCCACGCATGAATGTGGGGAATGTTGAAATGGTTATTGGTGTTGTAGATCCAGATTGTTGTTGTGACTTCATCTGGAGTTCCCGGCTCACCCGGTTCAGGCTCACCCGGTTCTGGGTATCCCGGGGTTTCTTCAGTCGCGACTGGAACAACTGCAAACACAATTGTTGCGTTTGCCCTCAAGTTTGAGTGAGTCCAAGTGGTGACCCCTCTTTCATGATAAGTTGGGGCGTTTGAACCAACTGTTATTCTCATGCGATACCCCTCAGCTGGCGTTGCCCATGAAAAAGCGATGTTTGAACCTTGGCGAACGTCCGCTCCACTAACAATTGCACTGCCGTCAACTGTCGCGTTGACAGTCGCGCCAGTTGCAGTCCAGTTCACAGTGTGATTAGTGTAGACACTGGGACAAGCAGTCAAAACTGCAAGTGAGAGAGCAAACACTAAAACCACTGCAAACAATATTTTTATTTTCTTCATTCTTTTCTCCTTTGGAGTCTTTGACTCCTTCTGTCGGACAAGATTTAAAAAACCAATCCAGACATTTTAACACTTATAGAATGAGCAAAAAAAAGAAAATTATTGATGATTAATCAAAAAAGACGAAAGCATTATTATTGCTCTCGTCTTTCGTTGACCAAAAGATTTTTTAATTTCCCAATTCAATTTGGGCACGGAAGACTATGTTTATTCCACTTGTTCCTTCGACTATCATTATGTTGCCTTTTTTCTCTATTTTCAAAACGACCTCTTTTTTCGCAGTCAGTTCGGCGAGATAGTTGATGTGCAAAGATTTTACTCCCTGTCTGATTTCATATTCCCCGAGTGCGTCATAGAGGTATTCTGCGTAACGAATGTTGTTAACATGCATATTAACATCCAGATCAGAATAGGTCGAGTGCAATTTGTGAATTTTGTTTTTTAGCGATGGTGTTACGGATTGAACTTGAATAGCCCCACCCTCAAGCCCTTCTCCCTCCCCAAAAACTCCGAAAAGATTTGCTAGGTCAGTCACTTTCAATTTTGCAATTTTCATGGTTTTCACATCAATCAAAACCCATCTTGCACTCCCTTCTATCATGATTTCGCCTTTGCTGTTTCGAACGACATACTCTCTCCGTGTCGCAACACTTTGCGGGGTCAGTGGCCATGTTTCAACATGCAGTGTTTCAAACCTTGCTGGATGAGTTTTTATTTTGAACGCAATGCGCGACAAGATCCAAAAAAGCCCTTTTTCCCTCATTTGCTCATGAGTCATTCCAACGCTTGCTGCATGCAAAGTAGCAGCTTCTTGAAATATGTCAAGAACAGCCGATGGCTTTATTTTCAAACCAAAATCAAGATCTGAATTTCGAATGGTGTAGGGAAAAGAGTACTTCATTTGTTAAATTTCCATTTGTTGTGTGTTTTTGATTATATCACAAAAAAAATAATATTGCAAACATTTTCAAGACAAATATATCAATAGATTTCTGTTGAATTTTTTTCTAAAATATAATTATGAAGATATTTGCTGAGTCTAAAAAAAGGCGCCAACTCAATGACGAGCTATATCCACAAAGCTGACGGGCAGACAGTGTCTTGCAACACGCAAAAAACTCACAATCTTCAAATATTTTATTTATTGATAGCATAAGATATTTGTTTTTAAAATAGAGGATAGAGTTGTGAGATGTTTTATTGAAACAAAAAACTCGGACGAAGTTTTTTGTCCGAGTTTTTTGTTAAGTTGATTAAATATTCGGTTAAATTTTGATTCTGCTTTAATCCTACTTCTTTCTTTTTAGGAACAGTCCGCTCATTGGCTTGATGTCGAGCATTAGACTGTCGGTAAAAGAATGGCTTTCGATTTGTTCGGTTTTGAGGGTTTTGGTTTTTTTTGTGGTGTAGCCCTCGATGAGATCGCGAGAGCTTTCGAGCATTATTTCGTATTCTCCACGGGAACAACCAAGACGATAGTTTTTCCAAGTGCTTCCAGAAAAGTTGAATATGCAAACAATTATTTCATCTTCGCCGCTTTTTCTTTCAAAGGCGACGACGTTCCCTGCTCTGTCATCGGTTGTTATCCAACGAAAACCATCCCAACTGTTTTCGATTTCATAAAATTCTTTGTTGTTGCGATAGAGCCTGTTCAAAACTTTCATGAAATGTTGCGCGTTTTTGTGTTTTGGAAGTGACAAGAGCCCCCAGTCCAATTCTTTTGAATAGTTCCATTCGGAAAACTGAGCAAACTCTGTTCCCATGAATGTTATTTTTTTCCCCGGATGAGAAAACATATACATCAAGTAATTCCGCCAGCCAGCCAGCTTTCCTTCCAAGTCTCCCGGCATTTTGTTGACAAGGCTTCCCTTTCCATGGACAACTTCGTCGTGAGAAATTGGCAAAATAAAATTTTCAGTGAAAGCATAGACCATTGAGAAAGTTATTTTGTCATGATGATAGCTTCTGTGCATTGGGTCTTCCGCGACATAGCGCAAAGTGTCGTTCATCCAGCCCATGTTCCATTTGTAGTTGAAACCTAATCCACCCATGTGGACAGGTTTTGTTACCCCTGCCCATGCGGTTGACTCTTCCGCAATCATCAACGCATGTGGGTGGCGAGAGAAGACTTGGGTGTTGAGACGTTTGAGGAATTCGACCGCCTCATCGCTTTCACGTCCTCCTCCAGCGTTTGGACGATAGTGTTCACGGTTGTAATCAAGATATAGCATGCTTGCAACCGCATCAACCCGAAGTCCGTCAATGTGGAAAACATCAAGCCAATAGAGTGCGTTTGAGATGAGGAAGCTGAGAACTTCTCCGCGAGAGTAGTCAAAACATCTTGTTCCCCATTCAAGGTGTTCTTTTTTGAGCGGATCATTCGGTTCATAGAGTGGCCCGCCGTCGAACTCAAAAAGTCCATGTTCATCTTTCGGAAAATGCCCCGGAACCCAGTCGAGAATGATTCCGATTCCTGCGTTGTGGAGCTTGTCCACCAAATACGCAAAGTCTTCGGGAGAACCATAACGCGAAGTTGGGGCATAATATCCCGTGACTTGATAACCCCATGAGCCATCAAAAGGATGCTCGGCAATACCCATCAATTCAATATGGGTATAGGCCATGTCAACAAGATATTCTGTTATTTCATCTGCAAATTTGCGATAGGAAAAGTTTTGACCATCGGGATATTTTCGCCATGAACCAATGTGGACTTCATAAATATTCATTGGCTTGTTATAGGACTCTGATTTCGATTCCATCCACTCATCATCCGTCCACTTCAATTTCTTGAGGTCGACAACTTTTGAATTGTTCGCGGTTATGGTTTCAGCATGAAATGCGTAAGGGTCGCACTTATAAAGTTTTTTTCCGTCATACGTGACGATGACATATTTGTAGCACTGATATTCTTTGACACCAGAAATCTCTATTGACCAAATGCCGTCATCCCAATTCATCAAAGTGTCTTGCCACCCGTTAAATTCGCCAACAAGATAAACCTCTTTTGCATTCGGTGCCCAAACGCGAAAAGTGCATTTTCGATCTTTGTCACCCTCTTCAAAATGAGCGCCAAAATAGTCATAAGCATTCGTCATCTGCCCATCCCAAAACTTCTTCTTTGCGTTGTGAACCATAGCATTTTCCTCTCTTTATGTTTTTTCGTTATCGTTTCTTTGTGTTTTGCGTTGCTTCTTTGTTGTCATTTCAACCACATTTTTCTATATTACAACACCATAATACCACAACACAACAAAAAAATCAAATGTTTTTCACTAAAAAGTTTTGGTGGAATCAACTATTTGTTTTCTGAAAAGACACTAAATTAAGACAAAAGCAATCACAAACAATCTCATCTCTTTAAGAATTTTGCTATTTTTTCCTTTTATTCCCCTTTATTTCCTTTACAATATTAATAAAAAGTGTTAAAATAATCAAGATTTGTCGACTAATCAAGCAAAACTCATGCCCGGGTGGCGGAATCGGCAGACGCACAGGACTTAAAATCCTGGGAAGGAAACTTCGTATCGGTTCAAGTCCGATCCCGGGCACCAGCCGCGTGGCGCGGCAGCCTAGTCGGTTGACTGCTAGTAGAACTTGGTTCTATTGGGTCAACTGATGTTGGGACACCAGCGGCGTGCCTCCGCGGGCTAGTGAGATAACTGCTAGCAAAACTTGTTCTGTTGGGTCAAGCAATCGTGGGGCACCAATCGGTTCAAAAACGAACCACTAGAATCCGTTACTTTGTAGCGGATTTTTGCGTTTTTATCGTCATAGTGCCAAATCTTATCGACAAAAGTGTCAATGAGTGCTTGGCGGTTTTTTGTTATAGAATAGTCAAGGTGCTTAAATCGTTTCATGTATCTGCGAATTTCGGGCAACTTAAAATCTAAATGCTC
>WQSV01000106.1 GCA_009787685.1 Bacillota bacterium | reverse complement strand
ATTGAACAATTGTGATGAGAATGACTGGAAGAAGGAATTTTTTGAGTGAAATCAGAAGAACAATATAGAGTGCCAAGGCAAGAACGAGTGAAATGAGGAGATACTCAGTGTAGAATGTTCCCGACAACTCAAACGACATTGCACTGTTTCCAACGAAGAAGAATTGATNAAGAAAAATGTCTTCCATGAAATAGACAAGACTTTCATAGAACGCCATGATTTCGTCTGTCTCAAGATGATAGGTTATTGTGACCAGCATTCTTGATTGGTTTTGACCAATCAACATTCCACGTCCTTCGATCATCATTTGACGCATACCAAATAGCTCAATCTGAAGTTCTTCTTGTTGAGTAATCATCATTTGACGCATACCAAGCACCATTGGAACTTGCTCAATTGGAAAGCCAGCGAGGAATGGGTCATCTGATATTGTCATGACGAAATCGAAAATTGAAATAGACTCAAGATCTGGATTTGCAAAAACCATTGGAACGAGAGCAACAAACGCACCCATTTCCATTGTGTCAAGAACGAATCGCAGTGTGTTTTCGTCATGCTGAACACTCAATGGATTCCAAAGCGGAATGACATTTTCATCAGTTGCTGTCATCGCAAAATCAAAGATTGAAATGTGGTCTGGATTCCCTCTCATTGCAAAAACCATTGGAACAATAGCGCCTAATTCGTCTGGCATTCCCATTTCAGCAATAATAAAAGGCATTGTCGCTTCTGTTCCTTGAGTTCCAAGAGTGTTTGCAAATGCGTTGATTTCACGGACATTCTGAGTGTTCTCCTCATCTTCGAGGAACATGATTAGATCGCGAACTCTTCCCTCGTCTCTGTTGTCACAGACAATGACAAGAGTGTCTTGAGGGAAAACACTTGCAACAAAGTTTTCGCTTGGAACTGAAAACTCAGTTCGAAGAAGAGTTTGAGCATAGCCAACTCCCGCAAAAAGCAAAATAAAAGCGACTAGCATTATGAAACGATATTTGAAGCAAAAAGCTCCAAGCCCTTTCTTGACTCGTCCAAACAACGATTCTTTTTCGCAAGGGGTCAAAATACAATGTTGGGCAATTTTTTCGTTGTCGCCTGTCTTGCCTGCGGTTTTAATGTCTGTCGACATTTCAACACTTGTGTTAATAACACCGCACTCCACTCCTGCATTTGCTGTCGCAAGTGCAGGAGTGAAGTGCGGTTGTAAATTTTGTTCAGTTTCAAAAACCTCTTGAAAAGAGTGATCAGCGCCCACCCCCATGGTTTGTTCGCATTGTTCAACCTCTTTCTTTTTTCGGTTCTTGAAAATCCATGCCTTGACATTTTTCTTTTCTAGTTTCTTGATTATTTTGTCAGACCAAATTATGACAGCTGGAAGTATTGTGTAGACCGAAACAACAGTGAAAAAAACGCCTTTTGCAAAGACGAGACCCATGTCAATTCCAATTGTGAACGACATCAAGAGAAGCGCCATTAATCCAACAAATGTTGCGGTGCAGGCGCTGATAATCGTTTTAAAGCTGTTTCTAAGGGCATTCTTCATCGCTTGAATGATGCTTGACCTTCCTTCTCTTTCAAGAAGTTCTTTCTCACGACGATAGCGAACAAGAAGAATGAGCGAACAGACTATGGACAAAATAAACTGTAATGTCGCACCAACAGGAACTGCCATGTCAGAGACTTGCGGAAAAATAATGTTTGTTCCAAGGTTCAATAGAACCGCAACTCCAACACCGCCAAGAATGATAATGGGCTCAAACAGCGATTGAGTCATCAAAAA
Organism: Bacillota bacterium; assembly: GCA_009787685.1. Classification (GTDB taxonomy): domain Bacteria; phylum Bacillota; class Clostridia; order Christensenellales; family Pumilibacteraceae; genus WRAY01. The sequence goes on along the minus strand of WQSV01000106.1, from coordinate 4,055 downwards.
CAAAACCAAAATCATGATGACAACTGCGATTGGAATCATCAACATCATGAGGTCATCTGGCTGATAAGCAACTGGAAGATAGGAATGAATTTCATGGTTTTGCGCTCGAAAATGACTTTCCATAGTGTTCATCAAGTTTGTTGCATAGTCCATGTTAGTTAGACTCGTTGAAACGATAAAAAGACGAAATCTTCCGCAATCGGAATTGAAATGACGATTGTCGACTTCGTGTTCAACTCCCGTGACATCACTTCCAAAGCCGTCATTAATTTCCGCACGAATAGTTGGAACGGCTGCTTCGTTCAATCCCTCGAACATTAAAAGAAAACTGTGCTGAACGGAGTCCCCACTCGGCCATTCTCTTTCCATTGCATCCAAGCCTTGTCTCATGCTTGAATTCGTTGGAAGATATTCAGTCATGTCTGTGTTCATTGTCACGAAATTCATCATGACAACACTTCCCGCCATCAAAACCATCATGACGATGAAAATTTTGATTCTTTTGTTAACAAGAAAATTAATAAATCGTGTTAATCCACCTTGTTTTGTCTCTAGCATATAAATTGTTTGAAAACCTCTCGTGTTGTTTGTTTTTTTGATTGACTTTTCTTGACCTGTGAATTGACTTGAAAGCGGGATTAAAATTTTATTCGGACTCAATCACCACACTGTCCCTCCCCATGCATGCCCGTTGACTATTGACATCGTTTGAAGTTCGTTTCCTGGGAATGCCATCCTTCTTAAGTCTACTCCCTGCTTTTCCTAATTCCAACTATGTTTTTAAATAGACAGTCTGATTTTGAATTTTTGGAACAGGTATGCCATTATTAGAAGCGGAATCATTGTGATCGCAAGGGCGATGAACAGATGCCCAACATGACCATCATACCACACCCATGTTCCCCACGGAGCATTATCGGAAGTCCTTCCAATGACCATCCATGCAATTTGACTTGTTATCCCTCCCGCTGCAAAGAACAGAAGCGGATTTTTTCCAAAAACTCCAATGATCGGCACATGTTGTTTGTGGAGATATTTCCATTTGTCCAAGGCAATAAACAGGGCCAATATAATAGCAAGAGAAATTGTCAAGAATGCAAAAGTTTGATAATGTTTGCTGATATAGAAATACATCACGGCTGGCGAGTCGGATGGGATTGCAAAACGCAATATTACTGATATAATCGCGATTGCACCAACAACAATACTCCAAACATAAAATTTCTTTTTGTTGGAAAAATACATTTCACCAAGTGCGGTGCAAACAAGCATTAATCCCAGATAAGGGATTGTTCCAAAAACTCCGCCATCACCTCGTCCGGGAACCCATGCAGACATCGCTGGATAAATTAATCTTAAAACAACATGATTAACAAGCATTATGCCCATTCCGATGACAAATCTTATCCAAGATTTTTTGATTGGAAGAAAAGCAAGCATTAACACAGATGCAAAACCATAGGTTGCGACTATGCTCCACCCCGCATCATGCATGCCTCCTCCAAAAAAATTCAAAATAAAACCTGCCCCAATGAGAGCAATTCCTCGAATAAATGTTTGTTGGACAACAAATTTTGTGCCCTTTTCTTTCAACTTTCGTCTAAGGTTATAGGACATCATGACGCTAAGAAGAAAAACGAAAGCTGGAATTCCAATGTCGGCAAGCCCTATTCCATTGGTGAAGCGACAAACATGTCCAAAGTGATATGGAATGAACGGAAAGCGATAGACCACCACCATGAACGATAGCATGAACATGACGACCCCGCGCAAGTTGTCAATGAAGAAAAAACGATTCTTTGAATCATAGGCTGCTGGCTCTTGTTTTTCTGAACCAACCTCATCTTTTGATAAATCCCTTTCTTCTGCTTCTTCTGCTGTTTCAAAAGAACCTTCCTCTTGAGCCAAGTCTTCTTTCAAGTCAACATCTTCATTTGTTGAAATTTCCTTTGTCATAAGCACTCCTTTTTTGTTAGTGTTATTTAATACTACACTATGTGCAAAAAAATATCAAGTGTTTTGAGTCAAAATCAAGTTTTTTCTGCAAGAACGACTCTTCAAAAAATTGCAGGACTTAGAATCAAAAAAACACGAGCGAAAACGCTTTGAAAAAAAAAGTAAGTGTGCTATAATATTTGAATGGAAATGAAAACTTTGAAAATTGGCTATATGGACAACAACTGCTATGTTGTGAATGCTCCTAATTCAAGCAAGGGGATCATTATTGACCCCGCTGACGATGCTGAAATAATTAAAGAAAGACTAGAGAAGCGTTTTCTTGTTCCCCATGCCGTTCTTATCACCCACGCGCACTATGACCACATTGGGGCTGTCGCAGCACTTCAAAATCTTGGAGCAAAAGTTTTTATGCACAAAGCGGACGAACCTATTATTAAATGGAGTGTTGAAACAAAAGGAACGAGAGGTTTCTGCGTCGATCATTATGTTGAAGATGGAGAGGTTTTAGAATTTGACAACTTGAGACTAAAAGTCATTCACACTCCCGGTCACTCCCCCGGTGGCGTTTGTTATTTGACCACGAACGGCAAAGTTTTCACTGGCGACACTCTTTTTAGAGAGTCCGTTGGGAGAGGAGATTTGCCTCTTGGAAATTTTGAAGAATTAAAAAATAGTATCAAAGAAAAACTATTCACTCTTCCAGATGACCATGAAGTTTTCCCGGGACACGGCAAAAGCACTTCAATCGAACACGAAAAGAAGTTCAACCCATATTTAAGTTAATGCACAATTGTTATTGAAATATTTTTTGACACACACACAAAAGAAAGCGACACCATCTTTTTGACGATGTCGCTTTTAAATTTATCTTTTATTGTGCATTGATTACAGCAATATGCAAATCACTCCGCCCTTGCCTTCGTTGACAATTCTTGAAAGTGTTCTTCTCATTTTGTGCTGGGTGTTTTCTGGCATTGCTGTCAATTTGTTGTTGAGATTTTCGTTGACGAGGCTAGAGAGAGACTTCCCAAACATGTTCGTTTCCCAAATTCCTTTTGGGTCATTTTCGAATTCAGAGAGCAAATATTTGACCATTTCTTCGCTTTGCTGTTCTGTTCCAACAACTGGATTGACTTCGGTTTTGATGTCGACTTGCATGATGTGAAGCGATGGCGCACTTGCCTTCAAACGAACTCCAAATCTTGAGCCTTGGCGAACAATTTGAGGATCCTCAAGTTGCAATTCTTCCATTGACGGGGACACAACTCCATAGCCCGTTTCACGAACTTCATCAAGCGCACGGCGAATTTTGTCATACTCTTTTTTCGCGTGAACTAAATCCGCGATTTGACTCATGAGAGCGAATTCATCCGTTATTTCCATTCCTACCTGCTCAGAGAGCGCATGGTAGAACAAAGTTGGGCAAACTTCCAATGAATAAATAACTTTTCCTTTACCAAGTTCAACACTTTCAACATGCAATGCTTTGAACCTTGAATCATCAAGAAGGATTAACGATTCTGGCAACTTTGTGTAGTCACTCATTGTTGCCATTGATTCCGTTGCAGAGAGCAGGAATTCGTTGACAGATGAAATAAGAGTGTTTTCAAGTGGCAATGCTTGCATCCATTTTGAAAGTTTGACTTCAACGTCGACAAGTGGAAACTGCATCAAAACTCTTTCAAAAATGTTTTTGATATCGCTTTGTGACATGTTCAAAACATCAAGAGCAACGACAGGATTTGAGTATTTTTGTTCAAGAGAGCGAGCCAATTTTTCGGTCTCTTTTGAATTTGGTGATGTTGAATTCAAAACAATGATGAAAGGCTTTTTTAATTCTTTCAACTCGCCAACTACTCTTTCTTCCGCGTCGACATATGACGAGCGTGGAATTTCTGTTGCGATTGAGCCGTCTGTTGTCATGACAACACCGATTGTTGAATGCGTCGCAATAACTTTTCTCGTTCCATATTCCGCCGCTGAAGTGAAAGTCATTTCATTGTCGCTCCATGGAGTTTTCACCATGCGCGGAGCTTCCCCGTCCATGTGACCAGACGCTCCGTCAACCAAATATCCAACACAATCGACAAGACGGA
>WQSV01000105.1 GCA_009787685.1 Bacillota bacterium | reverse complement strand
CAACACATAACGTCACATAACGTCAGCACGCCACACCAGCACGCAATGTCACACAACGTCAACACGCCACACCAGCACGCAATGTCATAGCGCTAGATGATCGATAAATTAGAAAAATGTGCTAATTAAAACGATTCCTCGGGTGTCCAATATTTAGTGAAATGCTTTGATGGAAGGAACAATTAGACCAAAAAATTAGACTCTTTTGATGTCCGCCCCTAATGTTTTTAGGTCATTTTCAATTTTGAAATAGCCTCGGTCTATGTGATGAATGTCTTGGATTACGCTCTCTCCAGATATTCCAAGAGTAGCTATTGTTAAAGCGGCTCCTCCTCGAAGGTCTTCTGCGCGGACCTTTGCTGGGTGCAAATTCTTTTTCCCCTTGATTGTTATTTCTTGTCCAGAATATGTTAAATCCGCTCCAAATTTTTTCAATTCATCAACATAAGCAAATCTGTTTTCAAAAAGAGTTTCACGAATTGTGCTTGTTCCTTTTGCGAATGCGAGCATTGCTGTGAATTGTGGTTGAACATCTGTTGGAAAAAGCGGATATGGTTTTGTTTCAATGAGTGGAACAGCTTTGAGCTTTTTTGAAGAACGAATGCGCAAGTAGCTTTTGTGTTTTTGTCCTTGCCCTAGTCCACTGTAGGTCAAAATTTCACAATTAGCACGAAGTAGCGGAATCAGCATTGAACTGAGATAGTCACTATTTGCGTTTCTCAAAACGATGTCTCCACCAGTTATTGCACATGCCGTTAAATATGTCCCTGCAATAATCCTGTCTCCAATCGGTCGATATTCTGCACCTTTCAGCTCTCTTACTCCATGAACATAGATTGTGCCAGTCCCAGCCCCTTGAACTTTTCCACCTAGTGCATTGATAAAATTCGCGAGGTCTATTATTTCTGGTTCGCGTGCGGCATTTATGATTGTTGTTGTTCCCTCTGCAAGAGTCGCTGCCATCATCAAATTTTCGGTTGCTCCAACACTTGGGAACGAGAGGTGTGTTTTTGTTCCCTTCAATTTTCCTCGAGTGCAATGAAGGATGTCAATTTCTTCTTTAATTGAAACACCAAGTTTTTTCAGTCCTTTGATGTGCAAGTCTATGGCGCGAGCCCCGATATTGCATCCACCGGGCAAATAGATTGACGCTTCTTTAAAGCGTGCAAGTAGTGAACCAAGAATAAAAATTGAAGCCCTAATCCTTTGAGTTAGTTCTTTTGAAACAAGCCTTGGCTTGACATCTTTTGCATTAATAAAAATGTCATCGCCACGGAATTCGGCAACACCACCAAGCACTCGAATAATTTCCAATAAGTTTTCAAGGTCAGTAAGACGTGGACAATTCTTCAAAAGAATATCCTCACTGCTCATTAAGGACGCGGCGATTATCGGAAGTGTGGCATTTTTGGCAGAAGTTATTTCAAGTTCGCCTTTCAATTTCTTTCCACCATTAATAAGTAAGGATTTCGGTTGTGAAAAAATTTCGCTCATATTTCAATGTATGAGCAAAATTTTTTTGTGTTACTATATTATATATGGTGAGTTTGCAAAAAAACACTAGCTCCTCCACAGATTAAGTTTGTGAAAACAGTATTTCTAGGCATCTAAGATTCTTCACTTCGCTCAAAACGATAAAAAAAATTAATAGAATAACATTATTTTGAAAATATTAAGAACCCCAGAAACACATTTTTTTAATATTCCAATGTTTCTATTCTTATTCCCTAAGTTTTTTCATGCTATGCGTGGCATAATACTCAAAATTTTAGGCAGTTCGTCCAAAAATCAACAAATGAATAATTCCGACAACACTCGAAAAAATTATTCCATTCACGAGAACGGGTCCAACAATGTTGAATATTTTTGTTGTTGAACCAAAGATTAAACCCTCGGATTTGAATTCTATTGCACTGCTACTCATTGAATTTGCAAATCCTGTTATTGGCAAAAACAACCCCGCTCCACCGAAACGCCCCATTCTGTCATAGACTCCAAGCGCCGTCAAAATGATAGCGATGGCAATGATTGTCATTAATGTGATATTGCCGACCATTGGTTGTTCCATGCTTGGAAACAAAAACTCGTATAGTGTAAAAATTAGCTCCGCAGCGAGACAAGTTAAACCACCAATCCAAAAACTGTGGAAAAGTGATTTCCAGACATTTGTCGTTGGCGAGACGGCATTGACATATTTGTTATAGCGTTTATTGAGGTTTTTTCTTGTTTCTTCCATCGGTGTCTCTCACATCTTTCACGAAGATTTCTTTTTCCTCCACATTAAAAAAAATAGGAGCATTTAATTCTTTTCGAATCATCATACTCCTAGTTTGAGATATTATTAAAAATTTTATTCCCTAGAAACCGCAATTTAAGCCCTCATGCCAAAATTGACGAGCAGATTCGCGAGGATTTTTTGATGAAATTTTGGCTTAAAGACGGGCTAGATGCCCGTTAAAGCCAAAATATCGTCAAAAAAGACCGCGAAGATGCCGTCAAGTTTTGGCATGAGGGCTTAAATTGCGGTTTCCCTACCTTTACCTTTCTCGAAGCGAAATGTAATAAGTAGTAGCGAAATTGGTTGCACTGCCAAATATTGGACGAAGAGAAGAAATGTCGTCAACAGGAAACCAATTCGCTCTATCAGTCCATTGACTATTTTCCCAAATTTGAATGTGATGTTCCAATTCTGTGAAACTTGCAAAAAATTGCATAAAGACATGGATGCCATCTGACTGAGCGATATCAACATCCATGCTGAAGAAAATCGATCGACCAGCACTATTAAGAAAAACTATCTGTTCTTCTCCCCATAAACTAACCACTCTCACATGAGTAATGAAATCACCACCTGTCACATTTAAAGTAAAAACAAATGTTCCAGCTCGTGCTGGACTCAAAACAAAACTAACTCTCCTATCCATATGATGAGGTTGTGTCCATGGAGAGTAAAATTCTCTTACATCTCCAATGCTTCCTCTATGCACTACTGATGGAATAGGGCGAAAATTTGCAAAATTTCGGTTAGTTGAATATGCAATGAATATTCCAGAAAGAGTTAATACAAAAGCAAGGGATATCGCTATTATTTTTGTAAGTAATCTTCTTTTTTTTAAAACGCCTATGTTCTTATCAGTTGCGTTATCAATTTCAACTTCAATATTCTCTGTTTCATTTTGTTGGATAATTAATTTTTTTGGCATCCATCTTTCGCGAAAAACTCCAACAACCGCGTGAATCAACTTTTTTTTTAAAACATAGAAAAATACGACAGCAATTATTGCCAAATATGAAAACGCAACAATTAGTGGATGAATATTTGTTGTTTGAATGAACTTGATTGGATCTTGACTTTGCCAAAACAAGAAAACCCAACCGAATAGTGGCAAAACGAAAACTGCTGCGAATATGAAAAAGAAAAAGTGATATGTCGCACGAAGATATTCAAATGTCTTTCGATTGGAATCGATTTTTCTCTCCTCCCACAGCTCTTCTGTTTTTTGCAAATCCGTTGCAAAAAACTTCTTGTCATGGCGATAGAAAATAAACACGATTAGAAATATAATCAGCGGAAAAACCTCCCCTATCACAATAATAAACCCCATAACAGCAGACGAAACATAATCAAGACCAGAATAGTAAACCCAACCACCAACAAAGAAATAGACAAATCGCTCAACAGTCCCGCCGAAAGCAATGACTGCAATCGCATGAGCAGATTCATGCAAAAGGACATACATACCAATGACGATAAAAATAGTCGCCAGCATGACCACACCAAATAATATGTCCTTTAAAATTTTTCTTTCCATCGTTTTAGTTTTTTAAACTGGTTTCTTTTTGTGTTCTCGTCTTGGATTAATTTTTCGATTGTTGTTTTTTTCTTCTAGTTTCATTTTTATTGGACGAAGACTTTCAGGACGGTCCTTTTCTTTGATTTCTTTCCATTCAACATCACACATTTTTGAAAACTCTTCAGGCGTTAATATTGGGTTTCGTTTGTTTTTTGTTTTTATGTTGACATATTTTTTGCAATTTTGATTGCCGTCCCAAACAAGAATGCCTCTGGGAAGCTTTGAGTCGTTGTCAAATTTTGCTCCATTTTTTTGAGCAATATCAACTAGACCCCACATTTTAAATAAATTCGTGTCTTTAAAACTTTCACTGAAACAGAAGTTTCGTCCATTTAGAGGATGTTTTTTGTCGACTTTTTTGAAAAAAGAATCTCTATTGCCTTTGTCATTTTTGTTTGGCTCCGCTAACACACAACAACGCCCTATTGAACCAATAGGGGACTGCTGTCTAAAAAACGCATTAAAAATTCGTTTTGGTTCGTCTTCGTGAACATAAACAACTCCATCAATCACTTTTCCTTTAGTTTGCAAACACTCGCCAAAAAGTTCTTTTGTTGTCTTTTTCTGATTGAGGCAAAGTTTTTGCACAATTTCTTTGACCATATCGGCATCGTCATCGCTTTTGTGGGAGCGCAGTTCATGAGTAATTTCGAGTAGTTCTGTTATTTCTTTCAATTTTTTTCGACTGTTTGGTTCGTTTGTTAGATGAGCGAAGAGTATTTGAGAGTCAAAAAACTCAAAGTTTGGAAGTTCCAATTTGTAGCGCTCACATGCTCTTCGAAGATAATTAAAATCATCCGAGATAGAATGTCCTATTATCATTTGGTCTTTTTTTGTTAAAAGTGAAAAAATTTCATCATAGAATTGTGGAAACTCTTGAGCGCGCTTGAAGATGTCAATCTTATAAGCTAGTTTTACTTTTCCAGTGCAAAATGGCCTTCTGGGATTAATTATGATATCCTTTTTTTTGATAATGTTGAAATTTTCGTCCGTCAAAACATAGCCAAAAGTGCAAATATGACGTCCATCACAACATTCAATATCGAAGAAAAAATAATTCATGATCGATCATCCTCCTCACTAGATTTAACAAAATAGTGGGCGTCTTTGTACCTATGTAGATTAACTGTTGGAATTTTTTCTAGACATCCATTTTTTATTAATGGTTTGATTATTTTGTTGATTATATCTCTTCGCAAAAGCATTGAGTTTTTAAAAACTATTTTTGCAATGTCATCATAATGAATTTTTGAATTGTCATGATTTTCTAGGATAGTTTGTTTTATTGCTTCAATGCAATCTGTTGAAGTTGAAATTAAATTATGTTCACACGATATGAAGAAAAACTGTTCGCAATCGCTATTTTTCTCTTCTCGTTTGTAGCGTTTTTTGCGCAAGACTCTCCATGCTCTGTGTTCTCCAGAACCATGTGGTGGTGAGGGTGATTTCACTAATTCTTCAAAATCTTTGATTAGTTTTTCCATTGTTTTTTTGTTTGCTTTTCTTTTTTTGCTTCATATTGCAGAATGATGTTCTTGACCCGCAATCTGTCACAGAAACGGTGCTGTTTGTTTCAATTGCAAATAACAACTGTTGTTCAATTAAATTTAAGCACAGGACCTATTCACTATTTTTTTCATCAACCAACACAGAACATGGAATCCTGCCTTGAACTTCGGGGGTTGTTATTTTTCCGAGCATTGCGCGAGTATAGAGTCCACATGAGCGGTTGTTGTAGAGAAATATGCCAGACATACTATTGTAGAAACCGAAATGAGCATTGCCATCCAAATCAAAATAAACATTTTCATGTTTTGCTGGGGGGCAATATTCTTGCAAGATATAATCTTTGTTAATTGTCTTTTTTATGAGATTTTTCCACTCATCATATGAGTAATCTCCACCCGTTGCGACCCCGATTGACGCATATCTGTCACGAGGCTTGATAATCCAGTTGTCCTTGTTTTTCAAAGCATCTTCATGGTCAAACTCTCCAGTT
>WQSV01000104.1 GCA_009787685.1 Bacillota bacterium | reverse complement strand
CAGCATAAGGCGCAGCATCAAATGTCCCCCTAAAAGGCGATGATGGCCGACCAATCGGGGTCCAACTCAAGCCATACATATTCATATCACGTGCCAATCGAACGGTCACACCCTCTCTGTGAGCGCCCGCACCAACGGATGCAGCAAAAGAAATCAACTCACTCTCGTTGTTGATAATCTCAATTAGCCCATTAAGAGGAGCAATTGAATTCGCCTCTTCCGCATTTACATTTTTCTTTTCCGCAAACAAAAATCCACCCGACAACATCGCAAACGATATAACAAAAAGAACAATGAGAATCATTGTTTTTTGTGACTTAAAAATTGAACTAAATTTTCTCATCCTAAAAATCTCCCTATAACACTCATAGATTTTTATGAGTTTTGATATAATCATGTAGTTTTAAATCAAGAAACATAACTAGAATAATTTTTTACGACAAAGTCTTTTCCTGTTATATAAACGAAATATCATTAGTTTTGAGTGTTTGACGCAAAAAGGTGTCTTAGAGATATTCCTTTTGAAAAACTGATTGACTATAATATAGACTTTTATAGTTTGCTCTCTAATCCAAATTTATATGCTTTTCAAAATTTAACACAAAAAAAAAGTATTTACTAATTTAGTAAATACTTTTTAAATTTTTAATCTTTTTTGGTTAACTACTCGCGGTCTCGCCACGTTTCCGTTAAGCCCGACACCTCGCAGTCTTGATTTGAGGAGAGGATTCATTAGTTTTTCATCACAATAATTTCTGTAAAAAAAATTTTTATCAATTCATTTCAGTAATGTTTTTCCAATATTTTTTTGGCATGAAATTCATCCGACATCTTTCGTTGCGACGCTCTTCTATTGCAACAGTGTCATAGAACAATTTCCAAAGCTTCTGATAATCTTTTTCTTCTTCGCTAAGAGTTGGTATTTGATAATTTTCAATATACTCAATACTAATTTCATTGTTGAAATACATCAATCCCATTTGATGAGTTTTGTCATAGATTAAAAATTTCTCATTAGGATATCTTTCAACAAAATGATTTGCAATCAGCGGAAGAACATAGGCTTTAGGTTCAATGACACTAATAAGTGCATCATCGACTATGGAAAATCTCACGAATTGAATAAATCTTTGTGCTTCGAGTGTTAAGAGATTAACTCCCTTTTGAACTCTTTCAAGATGCTTGTTTCTTGTCGACCCAGTAACAACCTTTTTGACTGGACACCAGCCAGTTTCTATTAATTGAATAAAATTTTTGCCACATTTAAAACCCTCTTTTAAAAAGTGAATTATTGATATTTCTTTTTCTTCAATATTTGCTAAATACGCAAGTCTAAGATATTTCAGTGCTTCATAGTCAATTTTTTTTGGAATTGCAGAGATAATTCTCTCTGCTTTTTTCTCGTCAGTTTCAATGTTTTTCAATTGAAACATCGTTATATCGTCCGATTTTATTTGGAGTGGCATTTCTTTTTTTTCAAAACTTTCAAAAACACATGACAGCAGTCCATAGAAACTTCCATCATATCTATAACAAATGTCAATGTTTCTAAATTCATTTTTTTCCATCATTATAATTGTCCAGTCAAACTCATAAGTTTTGTCTCTTTGACATTTATTTCATCAAAATTGTCAAACATTGATGCTTGAACACCACTTTGAAATCCTAAGAATCTCTCCAGTGCAGAACGAGATAAGAGCGAATTGATAATTCTGCTTTGATTTATTCTTATTCCCTCATGAGTTTTTCCACTGCACAACAAAAAGTATTGCGCTCTTTTCAAAACGACTCCAAGCTTTTTCAAATCCTCAAAATTTAACCTTGAGAATCGTCTTGCTGAAATTATTTTTCTCGCCGATGTTAGTCCAACCCCCGGAACTTTTAAAAGCATTTCATAGGTCGCCCTGTTAACATCAATCGGGAAATATCCCGGATTATTGACTGCCCAGTTGCATTTTGGGTCAACATATGGATTGAGCATTGGATTTTTTTCATCGAGTAGTTCCACGGCTTTAAAACCATAGACCCTCATTAGCCAATCTGCTTGGTAGAGTCTGTTTTCACGAAGAAGCGGTGGCTTTGTTTCCAATGACGGCAAAAGTGAGTTTTCAACAATGGGGGTGTAGGCTGAATAAAACACCCTTTTCAATTTGAACTTGTCATAAAGACCCTCTGACAATTTAATGATTGAAAAATCTGTTTCTGGCGATGCTCCAATCATCATTTGAGTACTTTGTCCAGCTGGAACAAATTTTGACATTCCTTTGTTAAAAGACACTCCTCTGTTATAGACTGTCAAACCTTTTGTTTCATGAAGTTTGTCTTTGATAAACCCCATTGGTTTTAAGATTGATTCTTTTGACTTGTCGGGAGCAAGAGATATTAAACTACTTGAAGATGGCAACTCAATATTAACACTCATCCTATCAACAAGAAGTCCTAGTTCATTGACAAGCTCATTGTCTGTTCCCGGAATTGCTTTTGCATGAATATAGCCATAAAACCGATGTTCTTCTCTCAAAATTCTTATTGTTGCAATCATTAATTCTGTCGTGTTATTTGGGCTTCCAACTACTCCGCTTGATAAAAAAAGTCCCTCAATATAATTCCTTTTATAGAAATTAATTGTCAAGTCAGCCAATTCTTTTGGAGTAAATGTTGCTCTTGGAATATCATTTGAGGAACGATTTTTGCAATAAACACAATCAAAAACACACGAGTTGCTCATCAAAACTTTCAAAAGAGATATGCATCTTCCATCCGCTGAAAAACTATGACAAATCCCATGTGAGCGCGCCACCCCAATTCCATCACCGACTGGGGCGCTTCTTTCAACTCCACTTGAGGTGCAAGCAACATCATACTTTGCCGAATCCGTCAAAATTTTTAGTTTTTCAAAAATATCCATGTTTTGATTTTGAAATTAAGAAGATTTCACACAGAGAACTGCAACCAATCACAGGAATAGTTTTATTTTCAAAAATGAAACTATTCTAACCCCCATTCCTACTTTTTGCAACTTTTCCCTCATCCTCACCCATTATTACTATGCAACTATTTGTTATGCAACGATGAAGCCACGCTTACGGTTGTGAAAAGCTATTGCTTCTTGATATGTTTCAAATTGCTTGGTTTTCCAAATGCGTAGAACCCTTGTTTTGTATCTCACTTTGAATTGTCTCATTTTTTTATTCTCCTTTTGCATCTTTGATGCTTTGTTTTTTCTACAAATCTTTAATGACCTTTATTGCAACTCCTTGAATTTGACAACTTTCAACCAAGATATCTTCCATTGAGTCGTTTTCTGGACGAAGTCTTATTTTTTTCAATTTATCATCGCGATAGAAGCGCTTGAGAGTTGTTTCTCCATCTTCTGTTAATGCCACAACAATTTGACCATCCCATGCGCTTTGTTGCTGTTTGATGAGAACAAGATCACCATCATCTATCCCTGCATTAATCATGCTCTCTCCACTGGCTCTTAAAAAAAAACATTGACCGCGACCAAGAAACTCGGTTGAAAGCGAAATATAGCTGTCGATATTTTCTTCCGCAAGTGCCGGCGTTCCACAAGCAATTGACCCGACAATTGGAATGGGCTTGCTTTTTACTTTTGACTTTCGAATCACATCGGTCATTATGCTTCTTGCTTTTCCATCGTCAAAATCAATCATTCCCTCTTCCCTCATCCAATTCAAATATCTCATGAGCGTTCCATTTGGCATTCCAATCGCTTCCCCAATTTCACGAGTAGAAGGAACTTGACCATTTTCAAAAAACAAGTCATTAATTGTTTCAATTATTTCATTATATTTTTCTGTGTCTCTTGTTCGCATTTTTTTATAAAAAATATCCCTTTCGTGTGATTTTTTCTTTTTGGAGCAATACGCTCCATTAATAATAACACAGAAAAAAAGTGTCGTCAACTGTTTTAACGGCACTTTTTGAAAGTTTTTTCGATTATTTTTTACAATAATATTAACTTTTATTTCACTTGACCCGCAATTTCTCATGGGGGACGGTGTGTGATTGGTGAAATATTTTATTTTGCAAATCACACACCGTCCCCAAGCTCAATTGCTATTTTTATTTTGAAAAAAACAAACTCTTTCATCCTTCCCTCTCTATATTAAAATATTTAAAGATTGTCAAAATATCAAAGTGATTATTTGAGGAATGAATATGAGGCTGAATAATGCTATTGGATATGTAGCGGCATAAGCATGACCGACATCTTCTGTTTTAGCGGTGTAGATTAATGCTCCTAGTGCTGGAGTCGATGTCATACCACCTGTAACTGAACCGAGGTTATTAAGGACATCAAGTTTGAAAATAAATCTTCCAACAACAAATGCAACTACCATTGGAGCAATCGTCATTATCGCACCATAAAGGAACAACAACGGATAGTCCGCAACGACCGAAATAAAATTCAACCCACCATCAAATCCAACTGTTGCAAGGAAAATAATCAGTCCGAGTTCACGAATAACAAATGAAGTTTTTTCTGGAACTTTTAGTGATACTCTTCCAATTTTTCCAAAGTGACCCACTATTAGCCCCGTCAAAAGAACTCCTCCAGTTGTTCCAAGAGCAATAACCGTTGCCCCTGCTTGAAAAGAAAGAGAGCCAAAAAGCATTCCAACAATGATGACTGAAGCAACAACAAAGAGTCCCAATTTGTCGATTGTTATTAGCTTCTTCTTCTGTTTTGGATCAAGCATTTTCACGTTTTCGGGAATTTGCACTTCTGTCGTTTCCTCAGAATTCTGAGCTTCCACTTCCTCTTTAGCGTCTGATGAATTAGCAAGCGAATCGGTCAACTTCTTTCTTTCAACATCCATGTTTTTTCGGAGCAACTTCGGAACAAGTTGAACAAAAAGAACAACTCCCAAAACGCCAAACGGGTATGCAACCCCGTTTGCGGCTGCAACCAACGCTTCGTAGTTTGAAAAAACATCTTGAGCTGCGGAGAGTCCCGGAGTTGTTGAGAGCGCTCCCATCAAAAGTCCCGTTGCAAGAGCTGGGCTATCGATTGCATTTGATGCAATGAGAACAATTGCGATGATTGCACCGACCGCTGTTGTTGTCAGTCCCATCGCAACATAGGATCCGAATTTCTTTTTAAAATTTCTAAAAAATGTTGGCCCCGCGATTAGACCAATTCCACCAATGAACATCGCAAGACCGAAAGTTCGAAATGTTCTGAGTGGATTTGCTTCAATCATTCCTGTTCTTTCATTGACAGAAACCCATGAAAGAAGGTCAACTTCACGAAAATACGGGGCATAGTCAATAGCTATTGTGAAAACAACTCTATCATGAATAAAACCAAACAAAATGCCGAACGCAAGAGCCGAAACAAAGACTCCAGCACTGCCGAGAGCAACGCCTTTAATATTGATTTTTCCAATCAAATATCCAACCAAAATAATCGCAAACACGACAAAAACCATTCCTACGCCCGTGGTTAAGAGCCTAAAAACAAATGTTTCTGTGAATGATGAATCAAATGTTGCGTTTGAAATTAGAGACATGTTTTTTAGTTGAAAAGTGAAAAATAATGTTCTTATTCTCAATTGAAAGGATCAAAGATTCCAATTTGACATGGAAACTGTTGGACACAAAAGCGCAAACAATCAAGCACTACCAAAAAAAGGCAAAGACCCTTAAGTTTTCACTTTATTATAAATTCCTGCTTTTTTAACGGCTTGGACAAGAGCTTCCCCAATCAAGTCTGGAGTTTCGGCTAGCATTACACCTGCTTCCTTGAGAGCTTTTTTCTTGCCCTCGGCTGTGCCTTTTCCGCCCATTATAATTGCACCAGCATGCCCCATTCTTTTCCCCTCTGGAGCAGTTGAACCGCCAATAAAACCAGCGAC
>WQSV01000103.1 GCA_009787685.1 Bacillota bacterium | reverse complement strand
GATGTCATTTTGTTTGCTGTTTGGATGATGGCTATCATTATAACGGCTGGTTTATACTTCTATGGGGCATCTAACAACAGCGACAGATTGCTCGGGGCAAAAAAAGCCACACCATTCACAACGATAGGATTGGTTATTATCGTCTATGTCTTGAGTGTTTTTGTCTTTCGAGATGAAACAAGACTATTTATTTTTTTAACAGGTTTCATGAGTGTCTTTGCCCTTGTTGTTCAAATAGGACTTCCAATTTTTACTATTATTTGTTCAATTATTCATCGTAAAAAATATCCTAATGCGGTGGAAGAAATTAATGAAGAGATTGAAATTCAGAGCGAAAAAGAAATCAAAGGAGGGCAAGTTGCAAATGAAAAAACTTAAAAAATTGACCTCACGCAAAAAAGTCAGAATCTATATGCTCATTGTCCTTGTGCTTGTTTTGCCATTCTTCTTCACTGCAAATTTTTTCAACAACACGCCACAAGTAAATTCTCGAAGTTTTGTGACGGCGCTTGGCATCGACACATCCGAAGATGGACAAGGTGTTGTTTTGTCGGCACAAGTTTTCTTGCCGATGATTGAAGAGAGAACTCTTCAAAACATTGTTCTCATTGAGTCACAAGGAAAAACAATAATGGAAGCACTAGAGAGGCTATCTTTGCAAAATGGACAGAATGTTGAGTTTTCACAGTGTCGTCTAATCGTTGTGGGAGATGCAAAAGCAAACGATGGAATAACGAGGGAAGTCAAATCACTTTTTTCAAATAATAATTTTTGCTCAAACGCTATGATGCTCCATGTTCAGAGTTCAACTGCTCATCATTTCCTTTCCCAAACTTTGCAGCAAAATGATGTTGCTGGAAGTGTTGTCGATTTCATTGAATACTATGAAAAAAATGAAAGCATACCCGTTGTGACACTCATGAAGTTTCTCTCATCAACACTAGGAGAGAGCAATGCAAGTTTCATGCCGTCAATTAGATTGGAAGAAACAGAGAAAGAGCAGTTGGAAAAAAACGTAAAGGACACCCCAAGTGATGAGGAAGAGGATGCAAATAACGAAGAGGGAGAGGATGCAAATAACGAAGAAGATGAAGAGGGTGATGAAGAAATTGTTCCAGAAGAGAGGTATGTTCTCCATGAAAGAATAGGAAATCTTGAAACAATAGCAATTTTCAAAAACGGGGAACTTGTTGGCACGCTCGATGAATATCAGTCAAGTGGAATGGCATTTTTGTCGGGATATTCAAAAAAAGGCTACTTGACACTGCCCGCATTTTCATTCGAGGGCGAAGATTTTGACAATATTTTTGTCACGGTAATGCGAAAGAATTCAAGAGTGAGAGTATTGTTTGATGATGGAGTCCCAAAAGCATATTTCACGATTTCTGTTCGTATTCTTCTCAATGAAAAATTTAGATTTAGAGATGTTGCAAGTGATCTTCATGCCCAACGCGAACTTTATGCGGAACTAGAAAAGGCATTTGAAAAAGAAATAGAAAAGAAAGTCCAAGCAACATTGGACGCATCAAAAGAACTTGAAACGGATTTTTTAAATTTGAACTACAAATTTCATCGTCTTCAATCAAGACAAATCAAAGATTTCAAGCAGTCGAAAACACTTCTTGAAAGCTTAACAACAGAATTTGACATAACAGTCAGACTAGATTAATAATTTGCATGTGTGGAATTGCAATGCCTCTGACGTATCGGCGCAAACATAAAAAAACAGAACCCGACAGAACAGTTGAAAACCCTTGTCAACAGTCTTCGACTGGTTTATCTGATCCTGCTTGCATTCGCATTCAGCGTCAAACGGGTCGAAGACCCTTGCCAAGGGCTTTCAGCTTTTTTGTTAGAGACTGTTTTAACTAGAACTTCTCTGGCAAAAGCATCGAAGATGCTTGACAACATTAAATAAAATCGTTAAACTATTCCTAACGATGAAGTTTCTTGGAATAGACTATGGTGACATTAGAATCGGATTGAGCATAGCAGAACTAAACATTGCTGTGCCTTTTCGTGTAATTAAGTCTCTAACGATGAAAGAGAATGTTGACGAAATTGCAAAAATAATCGTTTCTGAAGAAATTGACAAGGTTGTCATTGGTCTTCCTCTCAACATGGACGGAACAGAGGGGAGAAGAGCAAAAAAGACAAAAGCGCTTGGAAATGTTCTTGGAAAAGTTACTGGCAAAGAAATTTTCTATCAAGACGAAAGATTATCTTCAATTGAAGCTGACAAAATACTTTTTGAGATGGATTTGAAAAAAAGCAAAAAGAACGACAAATCTCTAATTGACATCTTGAGTGCCCAATTAATTTTGGAAGGATATTTGTCCAGCAAATAACATGAGAGGAAAATTAGCAAAAGTTTTATCAAACTTGAAACTTTCTTGACATTCTGGTTGTAGAACTAAATGGCAAAGGAATGTATATACATATATAAAGGACTTTTTAAAAAGGTCCGAAGGAGAAGAAAATGAAAAAACTGAAACTAACATTGATGGTTGTTGTCCTTGCTTTAGTGATGGCGATGTCAGTTATTATGCTGACAGCGTGTCCAGACTCAGAAGATGACCACACTTATCACAGCGTGACGTGGAGTGCAACAGGAGCAAGCGTCACTGCATCATTTGCAGGTCAAAGCATCACGAATGGAGCAAGCGTTCGTGACAATTCAAATGTTGTCTTTGAGTGGCAACAACCAGCGGAAGGTTATCGCATGAGAATAACCATCGGTGATAGTGCCCCTACATATCATTTAAGAGTGGTGACGAGCTTCACTCATAATGTTAGAAATGATGTTTCAATTGTGTTTGCGGTTGTTCCAGAGCCAACACTTGGAAATTTCACAATAACATGGACTGGTCCAATTGTTATGGCCGCTGTTGGAGCGTCACCAATTGCATCGGGAGACACTGTTTTGGAAAACTCAAGCGTTTTGTTTGCATGGGTTGCACCAGCTGTTGGACGTCGCATGAGAATTGTTGTTGCAGATAATGCTCCAATATTTCACACAAGAGAAGTAACATCGTTTGTTCATCTGGTGACCGAAGATGTCTCGATTAGCTTTGAAGTTGTCCCAGTAGAATTCACTATGACATGGAGGACTCCAGAAAATTTCACTGTCAATGCGCAAGTTTCGGGAAATGTCATTCAATCAGATGATTCCGTTGCTCATGGCTCAAATGTGTTATTTGTTTGGGGTGCGCTACCAACGAATAACCAATTGAGAATAATAGCAGAAGATATTGATGTCAATCTTGTCAGAGTTGGAGCAGGCTCATGGATTTTGCCAAATATTACTCAAGATTTATTAGTTGAATTCACACTTGAATTCATCCCACCACCAAACTTCACAGTTAATTGGGTTGGAGAAGGGGTGAGTGCGTCTGTTTTAGGAAACCCTATTAGCTTGGGGGCGGAATTTCCTCAAGGCTCGAATATTGCATTCACATGGGGTCAGCCAGCAGTTGGCTATCGCATGAAAATAACTGTTGGAGATGGACCAGCTATCTATCGTGACAGAGATGTGACAACTTGGACTCTTTCAAATTTGACACACAATGTTGTTGTCACTTTTGTTGAATCAGTAATCCCAACTGAAACTCATCAAGTTCTGATTGATGCAGGATTTGCTGATGACATTGGGGTTGCATATTTTTCAGTTCGAGACTACAGCGGAAATCCAATTTCAAGTGGGGCTAATATCATTCGTGGAACAACATTAGTAATCACTTTTGAAATTTTGCCGGGATTCATGGGAATTTTCTCTCTTAATGTTGGGCTGCTTGAGGTTGAGGTTTTCCCAACAGCATTTCCTCATGGGGAACACACAATTCATCACACTCTAAATTTTGATTTGGCTCTCTCTGTAGACACATGGGATTTTGAGTTTCCAGCCGACACTCTTTATTTAATATTCTTTTTCTCAGGATTAGACGTGTGGGAAAGAGCTATCTTTTTGGGTCCACTAGGGAATGAGTTGGAGGTCTATCAATTCAGTGCAAGACAGTTTGATGGGACTGAAAATGTTAGACTCTTTGAGGTTTATGACGAGGCAACAGCATTTGAATTAAAACCAACATTCCTAGTAAATCTTGGAGCAATTGGCTATGCGGGCGGTTATGTTGTTATTTATCACAACAATATTTTTGCAGGTTCAAGATATGCGGTTGAAAAAGTTATTCGTTTTATGGTTGTGGATCACAGCAATATTTTCAGAACCATGATAGTTGAATATATCAAAACATTTGACTATATTGATGCATGGGCGGATTTCGTCACAACTATTCGACCAGAACTAGACATTCTCTATCTTCATCCACAATTCATTGGAATGATGCAAAATTTTTTGGATTATGTTGTTGAAAGCTTTGTTGCTGAATGCACTAATGTGGTCTATGATGACCCAGCAAGAATCAGAGTAATAAAAATGAGCTGTCCTAATATGGCGTTTGAAATGGCAAGATATTTCTCAATAGATGCTGCGGTTTTCACAAACCTTCAACTAACAGTCAGATTAAGTGACTGTGGGCTCATAGTTTTCCTTGGAGAACAGGAGTTGGTCGATGCTTTGACCGCTGAGTTTGGAGCAAGAAGTGTTCTTAATTTTGAACATCTTGTTGGATTGAGAGATATCTATGACTTTATGTCGGGAAGGCAAGGTATTAGTTTTAGAGAAATTTTCTTCAGACACCCAGCATGGGCTAATTGGGTCGAATATAGAGACTACATGGAAGAAGTCATTTCAATCATGCATCATCAACTGGGGCAGATGGTTGGAGAGGTCTGGGTTTACTACTTTAATTGCTCAAACAGGGCTCTTGAATATCTGACAAGACAAAGAAGAGGGAATGACGATATTTTCACAATGGGGATAAGTGATTGCGGTTATATTTTTGTTATGGGGACTGGAAACGTGACCTATGATGTCATTAATCAATTTAATCTTACTATTTTTGAAATCCCTGTTCTAGTTGGGAATTGGCGCGTTCTAGGCTCTCCAGAATTTCTTCTTGCCGGAACCACCATTCACATAACCTATGCAGGCATTATCACATGGAGAGTCAACAATAATATCGCAAGAGTTGGAGTTATTAATGCTTTTAATCCCGGATTGCAACTTGTTGAATGGACTTGGTTCGCTCAAGGTTTTTCAAATATTGAAACATTTGTTAGGTTTTTGGATCTTTTTGATATTTTGTTGTTTGAGGTTAATTTTGCTGACGAGCATATTGCTCAAGAGTTTGTTCTTTTTGATTGGGTCAATCCAGATGCATGCTTGGTTTGCGAAGAATATCCTTGTATTTGCCTAAGGCTTGATGTTCAACACGGCACTTTAGATGCTTCTATTTTCATTATTTCAGTGGGCGGAGAAACAGTTCAAGATGGAGACCTGCTCGTGGCGGGAACAAATCTAAATATCTTCTGGCAAAGTCCAGCGGGATATGATGTGACTCTTTTAATAAATGGTATTCCACGAACAGGAATAAGTGCG
This sequence comes from Bacillota bacterium, assembly GCA_009787685.1. Classification (GTDB taxonomy): domain Bacteria; phylum Bacillota; class Clostridia; order Christensenellales; family Pumilibacteraceae; genus WRAY01. The sequence goes on along the minus strand of WQSV01000103.1, from coordinate 407 downwards.
GGAGAATTTGGAGGTCAAATCTTTAATTTCCAAGTTCCAACAACGGGTCCAGTTTTTGTGGTTTTTTCCTACACTGCAATAGATGTTCTGCCGGGTATTCCTGTTAACATCTCGGGACTAGATGAAGCTTATTTCGGCATCTATATCCTAGGACTGTTTCCAATGGAACTTCTTCGCGATGGAGACAGAATCGACACTGGAAGAATAATTGTTGTTGAATGGGAAAACATCATCGTTGGCTACACAGTTGCGCTCACCATCAATGGCTACTCTTTCTCGCCGAATGTTGAAAGCAGTGGAATGTTTAGTGTCGCTTGGCAATTCTATGTTCATGAGGGAGTGACTTATCTTGATGTGGTTTTTGTAAAGACTCCTTCTGGCGTGGTCGCTCCAGCTGACGTATCTAT
>WQSV01000102.1 GCA_009787685.1 Bacillota bacterium | reverse complement strand
ATGAGTTATTTTCGCGATTTTAAGCGCGTTGCCCCAATAAACGTGATTGTCGATGAGGGCTGAGAGCAAATTGTTTGCAGTTGTGATTGCATGCAGGTCCCCAGTGAAATGAAGATTAATATCGTCCATTGGAGCAATTTGAGAATGCCCTCCTCCAGCAGCTCCGCCTTTGATACCGAAGACTGGTCCAAGTGATGGCTCACGAAGCGCTAATGCGGTTTTGTGACCCAAGAGAGAGAGTCCATCAGCCAATCCAACGCTTACTGTTGTTTTCCCTTCACCAGCACTTGTTGGATTGATAGCTGTCACCAAAATTACTTTTGCTTTTTTGTTGAGTGGTTTTGGCTCAACTTTTGCAATATGGTGACCGTATGGAATAATCTCGTTTATTCCAATTTTCTTTGCAACCTCACTGATTGGTTGCAGTTTCACTGCTCTTGCGATTTCGATGTCTGTCATTATTTTCTCCTTATTATTTAGGTGAATGGTGAAGTGTGAAGAGTATTATTGAATTTAAAAATTAGATTCGATCTTTACTTTTCATTTTTCATTTTTCACTTTTTTTTAGTCTATTCCCATTTCCTCTTCTTCAGTTGGGTATTGAAGAGTTAATTTTTTTCTGAGGTTCAATAGAATTACAATTGGCCCACTGACAATGAACAAGATGGCAATTGCCATTGAAATGACTGTCGAATAGTTCGCCACTCTCGCTCCGCCATAGTCATATTGGTTCGCAAGAACTGAGAGAGCCATGATGAAAAACGCTGTGATTGCCCCTAAAAAAATGATTAGGTTTTTGAGGTTAAAAATGACACCTCTGATTGAACTTGTCCTTTCAACCGCATCTGAAAAGAACTTTTTGAACGAGGCAAGACGCACTGAGGCGGAAAACCCGAGGAGTGCTGCGGCTGGAATTAATGCGCCAAGTTCAAGTGAACCATCCAAAACAAAGAAACTCATGATGGCAATAATCATCGCTCCAATTGCTTCTGAGGCATAGCCCAAAATGAAAAACTTCTTGAAATACATTGCAAAAAACGGACTTAGAAGAACATAGCAAAGTAGTGCCATGAAAAGAAATAGAGAAAGAGTGACTATGAATTCGAGGGCATTGAGGTTCATGAACATTATGTTCAAAATAAAGATGGAACTTGCAACTGTTGTGAAAAAATAGGCAAGATAGGTTTTGAAATTTTGTTTGTTTGAGAATGAGGAAAAAAATGATTTATAGACCGTTTTTATTCCACTTGCTGGCAAAATGTCGATGCGAATGAATCTCGGGAGATATTTCTTTGTTGCAAAATAGACCATGAATCCCGCTGCGAGCAATGTGAGGGCGACAATAAAACCGAGGTTTCTTGAATATTCAAAGTCCATGACGAACATTGCAATCAAAAGAGCGAAACTTCCAAGAACCGCAAAAGCGTTTCGAATCACTCCATAATAGCGATTTGTTTTCCCGTCTTGTTTGATGAGACGATTTGTTATTGAAGAGATGGTTGAGATGAATATCAAGAACGAAAGTGTCGCAAAGAACAAACTAATGAACAAGATTAGAACTTGAGTTGCAGTGTGCCAAGTGGAATTGACTCCAAAGAACATTGCGGAAAAGAACGCGAGCGTCACCGTGGTCACCGCAAGCGGAAGATGGTAGCGCCCAGCAAAAATCATGTCAGAGTTTGCAATTTTGTCATAAATAAAAGGCATGACAAGAAGTGCTAGTGAGATGGCTGGAACGATGATGAATATCATTATCCATGGTTGAATCCCGATGTAGGCAACAAATGGGAACAACAAAATAAGTAGTGCGCATGGAAAAATGCTAGCCAAACTTCCGCCTGCCAAAAACACCTTGTTAGTATTCCCGAGTGACAATTCTTTTCTCACCAACAAATAGTATAACGATTTAAAAAAAACTAGTCAAGTGTTTTCAACACTTTTGTTGGTGTTTTTGATTGTATCAGCAACTCTCTGTCTAGAGGGCCAAAGACCCTATTCAAATCTTTTGAGTCAAAAACATTGTTTTTCTTAAACTGCTAGCTATTAAAAATCTTGTGATTATAGCTTAAACTTTTTTGGTTTCGCAATTGAGGCACCCATGTTTGAAAAAAAAGACGACGGGACATAAAAACAAGTTCCTTGCGCTCAATTGAAAATATACTTTCTTTTCTAGCAAGGGGCAGTATTCTCGATGTCCCTATTTTTTGCAACATTGCTCTGCTTATGTTTTCAAGGTTGCACCCGCGTTCAGAGTCAAATCAGCAAGTCCAAGTCCATCTTTAATGAGAAAATAGGCATTTGAAGCTATCATTGCCCCATTGTCGGTGCAAAGCAATGAGGATGGGTATTTTAAAGATAAATCGCTCTCTTTACAGAGAGATTGCAAATTTTTTTTTAAATAAGAGTTAGCTGCAACTCCGCCAGCCAAAACTATTGCTTTTGAATTGTTTTTTTCGATTGCCAATTTGATTGCATTTGTGAGAATGTCGACACTTGTTTTTTGGAATGATGCACAGATGTCATTTGTTAATTCAGGGTGCAAAGTGCAAAATGCAAAATTGTCATCGTTTTTTAGGGCTTGTTTTGAAGTGTTTACATAGTTAATAACTGCGGTTTTTAGTCCCGAATAACTGAGGTTTAAATCTTTTTTTAAGCCTTTTTTTGTTTTAAAAAAATCTATGTTGGCTTGTCCTAGTTTCGCATGTTTTTCAATTTCGGGTCCACCCGGATATGGCAGTCCGAGTAATCTTGCAACTTTGTCGAATGCTTCACCAATTGCGTCGTCTGTTGTTTGCCCGAGAACTTCAAAGTCATTAAAAGACTTGATATTTGCAATTATAGTGTGGCCACCCGATGCAACGACTGCCAGAAATGGTGGGTTCAATGTTTTGTGTTCAATATAGTTAGCTGAAACGTGAGCGTGGATATGGTTAACTTTTATTAGAGGAACGCCTAGTGCATAGGACAATGATTTTGCGGCAGACACTCCAACTATAAGCGCACCAAGAAGTCCGGGGGCATGGGTCACTGCGATTGCGTCAATGTCGGTTAGTTTCAAGTTTGCTTTTGTTAACGCTTCGTCTATGACCGAATTTATTGCCATGATATGATTTCGAGAAGCAATTTCTGGAACGACTCCACCGAAACGACGATGGATTTCTATTTGAGAGGATATTATGTTTGAGAGAACTTCTCTCCCATTTTTGACAATTGCAACACTTGTTTCGTCGCACGAAGACTCAATGCCGAGTATTGTGATGTCGGCATTTGTGTTCTTCAGTTGAGTGAATTTTTCGGTTGTTGATTGAGTGTAGTTCATTATTAACATATTGAATAATGAATATGAGTTGAGAAAATATTTTATCTTTACCTCTTTAATACTCATTATTCAATATTACATTCTTTTCAAATACTCTTCAATAAACGGCATTACTTCCCCATCCATGACAGCATCGATATTTGAAGTTTCAAGGCTTGTTCGATGGTCTTTCACCATTTGATAAGGGCAGAAAACATAAGAACGAATTTGAGAGCCCCATTCGATTTTTTTGAGTTCGCCTTGAATACCCTTCGCTTTTTGTTCGTTTTCAATTTCTCTCCTTTCCGCCAATTTGGAAAAGAGCATTTTCATTGCAGAATCACGATTATGAAGTTGACTTCTTTCGTTTTGACAAGCGACTACTATTCCTGTTGGAATATGAGTTATTCTCACTGCGCTCTCGGTTTTGTTGACATGCTGACCTCCTGCTCCACCTGCACGAAATGTGTCAATTTTTAATTCATCATCTTTGACCGTTATTCTTTCATCATCTTCAATTTCTGGCATGACTTCGACTGATGCAAACGAGGTGTGACGACGAGCCCCCGAATCAAATGGAGAAATTCGAACGAGCCTGTGGACTCCTTTTTCGGCTTTCAAATAACCATAAGAGTTTTGTCCTTTGATTAGGAAGGTTATTGATTTATATCCCGCTTCTTCTCCAACGAGCGAATCCATTTCAACAACGTCAAAGCCATTCGAATTCGCAAACATTTTATACATTCTAAAAAGCATTCCAACCCAATCTTGAGACTCAACTCCTCCCGCCCCACTGTGGAGCGTTATTATTGCATTTGACGAATCAAATTCGCCTTTTAAAAGAAGCGCGAGATACAATTCGTCTGCAAGTTTGCCTAGTTTTTTTGTCTTTTCTTTTAGTTCGCTAAACAAGGATGAATCGTGTTCATTTTCCAAAAAATCAACGAAGTCAAAACAGTCTTTCAATTCGTTTGTCGCACTCGTCATTTTCGCAAGTTCAGTCTCAACAAACTTCGCTTCTTTTAAAACCTTTTGTGCTTTCTTCATGTCTTTGAAGAGTTCGGGTTTTTCCTGCTCTTTGTCGAGTTCACTTTTCCGCATAGTCAAAAAGGTGACACGGGAATTTGTCACCAATTCGATTTTTTCAGAAAGTAATTTTAAAATTTGACGAATGTCATCTAGCATTGTTTACAGTCAATGCAGAGTGAAATGCAGAATAAATGTTAAGTTGATTTTCAAGCTTCTAAAAAACATCCATAAACAATTATTCTGCATTCCACATTCTGCATTAAAAATTTTATTTCCTCTTCTTTCCGCTCAAAATATTCATTGCAACTTGCGTTCCAAATTCGGTGCAAGAAACTCTTTTTTTGCCTCTTGTTGAAATGTCTGGCGTTCGAAATCCTGCTGACAGCACATTGTGAACTGCCATTTGAATTGCAACACATTCAGCGAACATGTCAAATGAGTTTGCAAGCATCATTGCTGATGCTAGTATTGTTCCAACTGGATTCGCAATGTCTTGTCCTTCTTTTTCGTTTCTTGCTGGATGCAAAGAACGATAAATGCCTTTTCTCTGTCCTTTGGCGCCCATTGCTGAACATGGCAACGCTTGCGGAACACCTGTTATGTTGACAGCAACATTAGATAATAGCTCCCCTAGCATGTTTGGGGCAAGAATGACATCAAATTCAACAGGGTTAACAATAACTCTTTGAACGCATTCATCAAACAACATGCTGGTAAAAGAAACTTCTGGATAATCTTTTGAAATATGCTCAACTGTCGCTCTCCAAAGCTTTCCTGTCGCCATGAGGTTCGCTTTGTCAACACTGACAAGTCTTTTTCTTCTCTTGAGAGCCATTTCAAATGCGGCTCTTGCTATTCTTTCAATTTCTTTGACATTATAGATTTCTGTGTCGAACGCTTCTTGTCCAAACTGAGTTTTTCTGTGACCACTTTCGCCAGAATACATTCCACCCGACAGTTCACGAACAATAACAAAATCACAGCCACGCGAAAAAATATCTTTTCGAAGTGGTGAGAATTCTTGCAAAGGTTGATGCAAAAATATCGGCTGAACACCAGTGAAAAGACCCAATTCTTTTTTTAAAGTTGAGAGCCCTTTTTCGGGTCTCAGATGTTCTTTTTCGCTCTCCCATTTAATTCCGCCAACAGCACCGACCAGAATAGCGTCACTATTTTTGCAGATTTCAAGAGTTTCACCCGGAATTGGAGTTCCTTCAATGTCAAAAGCTTCTCCGCCAAGTAGTGCGGTTTGATAGGAAAATTCATGAGAAAACTGTTGTGACACAGCATCAAGCACGCTAACTGTTGCGGCTGTCAATTCATTTCCGACTCCATCTCCACGAATAATTGCAAAGTTAATGTTCATTTGTTTCTCCTTTGGAAAGTGAATAGTTAATGGAAACAGCAAATAGTTATCATCAAAAAAATTTTTTTATTTATTCAACAATAATTATTCGCTATTCACTACTAAAATTTTTTTCTAAATGTGCATCCTTCCGCTGCACTTGTCACTAGTTTTGAATATCTTAATAACATTCCAGATGTCAAAATGTCTTTTGGTTTGTGTTTTTTTCCTCGTTGTGAAATTTCTTTTGCTGGCACAT
>WQSV01000101.1 GCA_009787685.1 Bacillota bacterium | reverse complement strand
CCAACGCCACCCGTTTTACCTATTCCCCCAATCGGAACTCTTCCTCCTCGTCCACCAATCCGCCCACCAATGCCACCGTCTCCACCAGACAAACCGCACTTTTGTTTTGCAAGAAAACACCTCATTGGAAAAATGAGATTTGTTTGGCTTCAACACGTTTATTGGACACGTCTTGCGATGATTTCAATACTCGACAGACTCAAAGACCAAAACGCAACAGTCAATCGCTTGATGCAAAACCCAAAAGCAATTGCAGATATATTCGGTGAATTTTATCCAGAAAATATCAGAAAGGATATCGAAAAATTAATAACTGAACACCTTTCAATCGGGGGACAGTTATTCACTGCAATGCGCGACAAAAATCAAGTCCAAGTCGACAGACTCAATCGCTCGTGGTATGCAAACGCTGACAGAATGGCAGACGCGTTCGCTGGAATTAACACACACTACAAAGCACAAGACCTTAAAAGAATGCTCTATTCTCACCTCGATTCAACAAAACTAGAAGCACAACTTCGAATCAACGGAAGACACAAAGAGGAAATTGAAACATTTGGAAAACTTGAACACGAAATCCTCGACATGGCAGACTACTTCTCATCAGGACTCATTCAACAATTCTTCCCAGAAAAAGTCACCCGAACTTTCTAGGAGTCTTCAAACCACTTGTCTTGGTTTCATAATGCAAGTAAAATAATTTAAACACAACAAAAAAAACCCTGCAAGCGCAATTGCTTGCAGGGTTTTTTTTTATTTTTTTTTATTTTTTTGCCTTATTTTTTCTTCTTTGTTTCTCCTTGCAATTTCCATTGATATTTTTTTGCTTGCAACATACTCTTCTGTTTTGCTAAGCTTTTTATGGTTCAACAATGCATAACCAGAATAGCCTAGCATTAACAATCCAAAAAATCCTATAATACCCAAAAAAACACTCAAAGTCACGTTACTTCCCCTCATAGTTTGCCGACTTTGTTCCAAATCTAGTAAAACATGACCGCCAACTTGCAAGTGATAAATACTTTGGTTTTCATGAAAACGACTAAACGGTGCTGTTATTAATTTAATTTCATCTCCAACTCTTATTAAGTTTTGAAACAATTCTGTGTCAAAATCTTCTCTTACTAATGTTCTATTAATTCTGTATCTAATTGCATCGCCTTGCAGATATACGTCAATTGCTCTACTCGTTCCATATCTATTTCTTCTCACAATAACAACTTCATAATTCTCAAACCTACCTTCAACAACAATCAACTCNCTTGGAAAATAATTCATTAACAAAGGAATAGCAATAGCACTTCCAACAACAAACAATAGCGCAAATGCAAGTATTGTGATAAATTTTTCAAAACCTAATTTTTCTCTTGCCATGGTTTAATTATACTGCACACGAGAAAATATTGCAAGCATCTTTGATGCATTTGTCGGAGAATTTTTAGTAAAAACAATCTCTCACAGAAGGGCTGAAAGCCCTTGTCAACAGTCTTCGACTGGTTTATCTGATTCTGCTTGCATTCGCATTCAGCGTCAATAGGGTCGAAGACCCTTGTCAAGGGTTTTCAACACTCTTGTCGATTTCTGCTTAGACTAGCAATCTCTCACAAAAGGGTCGAAGACCTTTTTGTGAGAGATTGTTTTTACATGGAACTACCACAAAGGCATCGAAAAAACTTATCAACTACATTAGCAATCGTCAAATTTGTTGTGTTGATTGTGAAATTCGAATATTTTTTGTAGAGTGGTTTTCGTCTTTTATAGAGGTCTTCAATTGAGATATTTTTTAGTATTGCTTTTGGATTTGCTGATTCAACTCGTCTTGTTAGCTCATCAATATCGCAATCCAAAAATATGATTTTTCCAAGCTTTTCAAGGTAATGAAAATTATTGCTGTTTTCAACAATTCCACCTCCAGTCGCTATTATTGTGTTTGTTATGCCAGACATACTAATCGTTTTTGCGATATTTGTCTCTCTTTCTCTAAAAATTTTCTCGCCAAGTGTCTCAAAAGTTTCGTCAATTGAAATTTTATGAACACGAAAATATTCCTCGTCTAGGTCGAGAAATTGCCAGCTCGTTCGCTTTTCTAATTCTTTGCCAACTATTGTTTTTCCAACTGACGGCATTCCAATCAAAATAATGTTGTTCATTGCTTTTTTGTCAAGTTTGCTAGCGCCCCTTTTATTGCGAGCGAATATCCGTTTGTTCCAAAGCCAGCAATATAAGCATTGCAGACTGATGCGATTGCACTTTTGTGACGAAATTCCTCTCTTTGAAAAACATTAGAAATGTGGATTTCGACTTTGTAGCAATCTTTTTTTTTCAAGGCATTGTGGATATTAATTGAGTGATGCGAAAAAGCTCCCCCATTGATGACAAGAATCTCGCCGTCAAATGATTGAATTTTTTTGACAAGTTCACTTTCTGTGTCCGATTGAAAAAAAGACAATTCATGTTCAAATTCAAATTCTTTTTTTAATCCATATTCAATTTGAGAAAGAGTTAAATGCCCATAAATTTCAGGACTTCTAGTTCCAAGTTGATTTAATTTTGGTCCATTAATAACTGCTATTTTCATTTTTTTAATTCCTCTATTATTTTGTCAAACAAGGCTTGTTCGTCTTCAATTTCAACATTGAAAAATATTCGACATGCTTCTATTGCTTGATAAACAAGCATTCCAAGACCACATTTGCAGTTATAGTGCTTGTTAAAACTTGTTTCAAAGTAGATTGTGTCATAGGCAATTTTTAGATTTTTTTCACAGATTGATGGAATATATTTTTCGTTTTTGTCCAAATATCTTGGACTTGCATTAATTAGAATTGAAGGCAAGTTGTTGCATTCCATCGCGCCATAAGAAAGTAAAATTTGCCTAACCAATCGCGCTGTTGCTCCTCTTCCCAAAATATGAAATGTTTCTTTTTTTATGTTTTGAACAAGTGGCAAAAAATCTTTTTCAAAACCATAAGCGTCTGTGTTGAAGCCCGTGAAGTTTTTTCCATCTCGAACGACCGTGTTGACTCCTTCAAACTTTGAGTTGTTTTTTGTTAATATTGTTTTAACTTCTTGTTTATAAGGCTGGGTGACATTAAAACCGTCAAGCGAATTTAGTGAATCAACAATATCTTCAAATTCACCATCAAGTAATGAATAGGTCGCATTGATTCCAAGATAAGCATAGATTATTGAGTGTATTTTTGGAGAAAGTGAATATGAAATCTCTTTTCCAATTAGTGCATATTTTTTCATTCTGACACCACCTTTAGTGTTTCAAAGAAATTTGAATAACTCACTCCAACGCATCCGCTTCCCAATATTTCGCCGCCATCATTAGAAAGAGTGAGTGCGACAGCAAGAGACATCGCGATTCGATGATCGCTGTTAGACAGCACTTTTTGACCACCTTTTAGTGTTTTTTGCCCATTTATCCGAATTGTGTCTGACATAGTTCCCGAAATTTCAATGTTTGCACCTAGCTTTTTCAATTCTTCAACTATTGCGCTGAGTCGATTACTTTCTTTGTGCTTGAGTTCCCCACACCCCTCAACAATGCTCACACCCTCAATAAAACATGCCAACACGCATAAAATTGGAATCTCGTCAATAAGCAACGGAACTTCACTTGGAACAATGTGAAACGGTTTTAATTCACTGCTTTCAATTTCAATATCAGCACAAACCTCCCCATTGTCGTTTTTTTGATTTGAAAAATTAATTTTCGCCCCACTTCTTTTCATCACTTCAATAATGCCCGTGCGCGTAGAATTCACTCCGACATTCTTTATTTTTAAACAACTGTTTTTCAAACATGCGCAAAGAACAAGAAAGAACGCAACACTTGAAATGTCTCCACAAATATTAATGTTTGTTGATTTCAAAACACTAGGATTCAATTTTATTGTGTCATGCACTCTCTCAATATCCGCCCCAAATGCTCTAAGCATTAATTCAGAATGATTGCGTGAGAGGGTTGGTTCTTGAATTGTTGTTTTTCCGCTTGCGTTTAATCCGGCCAAAAGCAATGCCGATTTGACTTGAGCTGATGGAATTTTTAATGAATAGTCAATTCCTTTTAGTGCTTGTCCTTCTATTGAAATTGGAGCTTTTGTTGCATTCGATTTCATGACTGCACCCATTAATTCAAGAGGTTCAATCACTCTTTGCATTGGACGCCTTCTTATGCTCTCGTCTCCATCCAAAATGAACTTTTCACCCCTGAAACCAGAGAGAAGTCCTGCAAGCAATCTGATTGTTGTCCCAGAATTTCCAACATCCAAAGAACATGATCTCCATGTTTTTACTCCATTAACAATAATTTTTTTGTCGCCCATATCCACTCTTGCACCGAGTTTTTCCATGCATTTTAGAGTATTATGCGTGTCATAGCACTCAAGAGGATTAAAAATCGTCGATTTTCCATCCGCAATAGACGAGAGAATGAGCGCCCTATGAGTAATGCTTTTGTCACTTGGCACTTCAATTTTTTTGTTAATTGATTTTTTGATTGGTTTTATTAACATATAAATTCTGCTAATTCAATTTTTGCTTTTTCAAGATTTTCAAGAAGTTCATTTTCTAAAAACAAGTATTCTTTTGAGTTATTAAAATCAAGACTTGAGTAGATTGAAATTTTTTCTTGTGAATTTTTTTTGTCTTTTTTTGAAATATTCACGATTTCTTTTGGCTCAAGCTTGATTCTTCTTCCCTTCAAAATCTTTTTTAAAAGGGTAATTTTGGGAAGATGTTTTTCTATTGGATAATATTTTTTTAAAATAGTTGACTCAACAAGCATTCCAAACAAAACACATTCTCCGTGAGAAGTTTTGAAATCACTGCTTGTTTCAATCGCATGACCAATAGTGTGGCCAATGTTCAAAATTTTTCTTATTTCGTTTTTTTCAAACGGATCAATTTTGACTATTTTTTCTTTTATTTTGACACATTTATTGATCATTTCGCTCAAAACACCCTCATCAAATTCAACCAATTTTTTGAAATTTTGCTCCAAAAACTCGAAACTCTCTTCATCTAGGAACATTGTTTTGACTATCTCTCCAACCCCCGAGAACATCTCATTCTCTGGAAGTGTTTTCAAAAACTCTAGTGATACAATCATGCCTTTTGGAGAATGAAAAGTGCCAATTGTGTTTTTAAATCCCTCAAAGTTCACGCCTGTTTTTCCACCAATTGACGCATCGACCATTGAAAGAAGAGTCGTTGGAACAACAACCCAATCAACACCTCGCATATAGATTGATGCAACAAATCCAGCAACATCGCTTGTTAATCCGCCTCCGATTGCGACAACTTGAGTTTGTCTGTTGCAGTTTTTTTTAAACATTTTTTGAATTATTGTTTGAGCTGTTTCAAAACTCTTGTTTTCTTCTTTTGCGATGAAGATACATTTATTTTTTGCTACTGCTAGTTTTGGATAGAGTTTTGCAATATTCTTGTCTATCACCAAAAACACATTATCTGATTGCAACAAGTTTTTTATTTTTTCAAAAGAATCATTTTCCAAAAAATTCATCTCTAATCCTCCTCTTTTCATTCGCCCTTGCAATAACTTCATTCATCGTGTCACCGCCAAGCGCTTTCAAAATCTCTTGCATCAATACTATTGCAAGGGCATTTTCGCAAATAATTCCACAAGAGTGGACAGCACAAACATCACTTCTGACATATTCCGTTTTGCAATTTTTCTCAGTGTTTAGATTGATGGTGTTTTGAGGAGAAACAGTCGTTGGAATTGGTTTTTGAACGACTCGAACGACGATATCTTCGCCATTTGAAATTCCGCCCTCTATGCCACCTGCATTGTTAGTTGGGCGAATTATCTTTCCATTTTCAATTTTTATTTCATCATGAATCAACGATCCTAATTTGTCACTATATCCCACACCCAGCCCAATCTCAACGCTTTTAACGCC
>WQSV01000100.1 GCA_009787685.1 Bacillota bacterium | reverse complement strand
ATGGTAATTCTCATGGCGCTAATGCTGGCTTAGGCTCTTCTTCCGGCGGCCTTCTTCCTCACAGAGTTGGCCCTAACTCAGACTCTTCTGTCTCTTGGTCTGTCGTTAGGTTCCTTTTTTTCTTGACTAACTTTTCACTGATTTTTAACTGAGACTTGAATGTGCTATGCAAAAAAGTAGAAGATTTTTTTTCTCCTACTTTAATCAAGAACTCTTGTTCATAACTCGTCTGTTGATATTGTGTCGTTGCGCAATGGCTCTGAATTCTGTTTCAAGGACTTTTTTTCAACCAAGAAAACACTTATTATTCCAAATCTAATTACTGCGGATTGGAAAAAAGAAAGTTAATCAAATTTGTTTTTGGGGCTTTTTTAGTTTTGGGAATTTTAATCTTGGTTTTTTAGAAGTTTTTATTGAGAGTGCGTTTATTGAGCGATGAGAATGGCGTGAAATGCTTTGAAGTATTCCTATGCTTCCTAAGAAAACGAGGAGTGAAGAACCTCCTGCACTAATGAATGGCAGTGGAAGTCCTGTTGGCGGAATTGAGCCGGTGACAACTGCAACATTTACTAAGACTTGGATCGCGATTATTGCGGCGATTCCAGACGCCATATATGTCCCTAGTCTGTCGGAAGCGTTTTGAGCAATGCGAATTGCGCGATATATCATTATTGCATAGGCGAGGAACAAAAACACTATTCCAACAAGCCCCAATTCTTCACCTATTATGCTCAAAATAAAATCACTTTCTGAAAATGGCAGGAAAAGATATTTTTGTCTTGAATTGAAAAGTCCAATTCCGAACAATCCCCCACTTCCCAAAGAATAAAGTGACTGAATCAATTGAAACCCTTCCCCCAATGGAGATGCCCAAGGGTTGATGAATGCCATCATTCTTCTCATTCGATACGGTTCAATTAATATTAATGTCACAACAGTCCCAACAAGAGGAATCGCCATGAGAATAAAGTGCTTGATTCTTGCCCCACCCAAAAATAGCATTGTCAACATCAAGAGTCCGATGCAAATGACTATTGACATATTTGGTTGCAAAAGAATTAATGCGCAAGTTGCAAGCCCCACGATTAGAACAGGAATGAGATACTTGAATTTTCGCATGCTTTTGTGGTGCTTTGCCATATAGGATGCAGTGAAAATTATGATTGCGAATTTTGATATTTCAGATGGTTGAAGCGAAAGAAACGGCAAATTTAACCATCTTCTTGCACCATAATGCTCAACACCAACTCCGGGAATGAATATTATTCCAAGGAGAATAAAGGAGAGTGCCAAAATGGGATAACGAAGCTTTTGCAAAGTGTTATAGTTGATAAACGACAAAGCAACCATCGCCGCTACTCCCATGATAGCACCAATTATTTGTTTCCACATATAGAAAAATGGGTTGCCATAATGCAAATAAGCACTATACATTGATGCAGAATAGACCATCACAACTCCAAACGCGACAATAAGAAGTGTCACAATAAGAAGTGGAATATCAATTTTTCCATGTTTTTGATATGTTGTTTTAGATGAGTTTGCGAACAGATTTTTCAAATGCATACCCCCTTTCGGTGTAGTCCTTGAACATATCAAAACTTGCACAAGCAGGGCTTAAGAGAACATTCTTGACATTTTTTTTTGATGCAATTTCAACTGCTTCTTCTATTGAATTTGCATTTGAAAAGTTAAAGAAATTGAATTTGTTTCCCGCTTCTTCGATTTTATTCGCAGTTTCCCCAATCAAAACTATGTCTTGAACATTCGACGGGAGCGATTGAAAAAACTCTGCAAAGTCATATCCTTTGTCACTTCCCCCCATAATCATACAAGTTATGTCACGCATACTATTCGCTGCAGATAGCGCTGATGCTATGTTTGTTGCTTTTGAGTCATTGAAATACCTCTTTCCCAAAAATTTCCCAACGAAACTTAATCGATGAGGCGCGGAACCAAAATTTGCAAGAGTGTAGGAAATGACATCTTTTCTTATTTCCATTACCGATGCCATTGCTGTCGCTGCGAGCGCATTTTTAACATTGTGTTCACCATGCAATTTAATGCTATTTTTTGAACAAATTTTTTCTCCACAAAAATAAATGTCGTCACCAATCAAGTATGCCCCATCAACTTTTTCTTTGATTGAAAAAAAAACAACTTTTGATTTTGGCGAAAAACCTTTTAAATGATTCAACTCAATGTCATCGGCTGAAAGAATAAGCGTGTCGTTTTCGGTTTGATTTCTGGCAATGTTCAATTTCGCTTTTGCATAGCGATGCATCGTGCCATGATAGTCCAGATGATCTGGAGAAATATTGAGAATTGTTGCAACCTTTGGCTTAAAATCAACAATCGTTTCAAGTTGAAAAGAAGATGTTTCAAGTGCTGCGAATTTTGCATTTTCTTCAACTGCACATTTTGCAAAAGAATTGCCAATATTGCCACTCACAATGGTTTCAAGCCCTGCATTTCGCATCATTTCCCCAACCAGTGAAGTTGTTGTCGTTTTTCCGTTTGTGCCCGTTATGGCGACAATTTCGCCCTTAAAAAGCCTGCTCCCAAGTTCCAGCTCACCAATTAATGGCACTTCATGCATTTTTGCATAGGAAAAAACTGCATGCTCAAGAGGAATTCCGGGAGAAACGACAACCAAATCATGAGAGCCAAATTTATCATTTTCGATATGCGAAAATTCATCAGATGAACCAACAAAAACATCAACACTCGCTCCCATTTTTTGAAGAGCAAACGCTGACCCTTTGCCACTTATGCCAGCCCCAACGACCAGTGCTTTTTTTCCAAATAAACTAAAATTGTCCATACTATAATCGTATGAACAATTTTGCAAAAATAGAATATTAAAAGCATTAAATTAGAGGACAAAGAAAAGTGTCAACAAGATTGTCCCAGCTCCTGCTACCATGGTTATTGAGGTGTAGACTGTGACAATTCTATTTTCATGAACTCCTTTTTTTTCATAATGATGATGGAGTGGTGCCATGAGGAAAATGCGTTTGCCTTTAGTTTTTTTGAAATAGAGGACTTGAATTATGTCTGACATACTAGTCAAAACAAGCATAATTCCTATGATTGGAATGATTAGAGTCATTCTTGTGACTATTGCAAGAGCGGCGAGCGCACCGCCGATTGCGAGCGCACCTGTGTCTCCCATGAATATTTTTGCGGGATAACCATTATAGCAAATGAATCCAAACAACGCTCCAATTAGAGCAGCGGAAAAGATGATGACATTATGATATTGATAAATTAGTCCTTCACTCACTCCAAGTGTGTGAACGATTATCGCGACCAAAACCGCAAAAGCAGTTGCATATGCAATCGAAACTTTCGCACAAAGCCCATCAAGTCCATCTATTAGATTAACCGAATTCGTCAAGGCTAAGAAAACTAGAATTGAGAGAGGAATGACAAAAACACCGAGCGAAACTTCTTGAAAAGTGAAAGGAACATAGAGCGTGTCCCCGACTTGAAAATAAGCAAAAACTGAAACCGCGGTTGCAATTAAGAGTTGAAAAATTATTTTTTGTTTTCCAGAAAGCCCCTTGTTCTGCTTAAAAAAGACTTTTATGAAGTCGTCAAAAAAACCTAGTATGCCGAACGCAAGCATTGTTGTGACAACAAGCAACATCAAAGAAAATCCATTTGTCATGAACGAAAACGCGGCGAGAGTTGCGGAAACAATAAAAGCAACACCTCCCATTGTCGGAGTGCCTGTTTTTTTTTGATGGTTGTCCACATAGTGAAGTATTGTTTGTCTCACTTTCAACTTTCTTGACACATGAATAACAAGTGGCATTGCAATAACCGTTGCTATTAACGCTGTTATAAAACTGAGACCGTATCTTAGTAGCATGGTTGTCCTCCTTTTTTTTCAAATGCATGGATAAGCCATGCATTTGAATATCATTGTTAATTTTTAATTAGGCTTTTGACATAGTCTTCATCTTTGTAATCCCTTTTTACTCCGCCCTCATCCATGTAAGGTTCACAACCTTTTCCAGCAATTAGGACTATGTCTCCCTCTTTAGAAAATTCAATTGCTGATTTAATTGCGTCCTCTCTTGAGGGATTAGACTCAACTTTTTGTCTGTTTTCACACAGTATGCCAGACATAACATTTGAAATGATGTCGTTTCGATCTTCCGTTCGCGGATTGTCGCTTGTGATAAAGCAATAGTCCGACAATCTTGATGCCACTTCGCCCATGAGAGGCCTCTTCGTTTTGTCCCTATCTCCACCACAACCAAAGACTGTTATTATTCTTTTTTTTGCGAACTCTCGAATCGCAGAGATAATGTTTTCAAGTCCTTCTGGAGTGTGAGCATAGTCTATTATTATGCTGCATCCCTCTGTGTTTATGATATTAAATCTTCCATCAACTTTTTTTAATGTCCTGACTCCTTTAACTATTTTTTTCATGTCAATTTCAAGCTCTCTGCAAACAGCAATAGCACAAAGCGAATTAAACATGTTAAATTTTCCCGGCAAATTGAACTTGATTTTTTCGACATCGTCAAATGAGTTTAAAATATATGTTAAGCCATTGACACTCATCTTCAAATCCAATCCGAAAATATCAGACGGCATTTCGCTTCCATATGTTAGTTTTCGCGTTTTACAACTTTTTATGATTTTTTGACCATATTCGTCATCCGCATTTATGACTGAACATTTTGTGTATTCTGGAGTGAAGAGTATTCTTTTAGCTTCAAAATAGTTTTCCATCGTCCCAAAAAAATCGAGATGGTCTTGCGAAAGATTAGTAAATGCTGAGACATCAAAAATAACCCCTTTGAGTTTTCTCAAAGTGAGAGCATGGGCAGAAGCTTCCATGACACAGTATTCCACTCCCGCATCAACCATCATTTTGAAGGTTTTGTGAAGATATGTTGGATCTGGAGTTGTTAAATCTGAAGGATACTTGTTCCCCATTATTTCAATCTCATTTGTGCCAATTATTCCAGTTTTTTTGCCAGCTGTTTCAAGAATGTTTTTTATTATGTAGGTCGTTGTTGTCTTTCCATTCGTTCCCGTAACTCCAATCATTTTTAATTTTCTTGACGGCTCTCCAAAAAACTTATGAGACGCAAGAGAAATCGCTTCTCTCGTGTCTTGAACGATTATCTGGGTAATATCGTCTGGAATGTTTTCTAACTCTCTCTGACATACTATGCAAATCGCTCCATTTTCCACTGCACTAACAGCAAAATCATGACCATCAACATTTGTTCCATCCAAGCAAAAATATATTGAGCCCGCCTTAACTGTTTTTGAATCAAACTCCAATGAAGTGATATTTTCTTTTTCGTTTTCTAAAAAATTATATAGTTTTTTCATAATGATTATCCTTATCGTTATTCTTAAAATTTATTGACCCCAATTTGCCTGCCATTCTATTTCGTTGACTATGAATACTAGAAATGACTAAACGGTGTGCCCTATTCTCATGAGTGCAACGCTTCCAGCTCGAACTTGCGCTCCAGCAATGGGAAGTGTTGAATTGACTCTTCCTTCAATCCCGCTTATTTCAAAGTGTAGTCCCAGTGAACGAAGAACTTGTGCGGCATCCGAAGCTGTCATTCCATAGAGATCTGGCATTGTGATATATTGAACACTTTGCTCTGGCTGATTTGGTTGCATTGCTCGATAGTCAAAAATATTTCGAAAAACTCTGCCCGCTGCGGGAGCAGCGACAATACTTCCATAATACGCGCCCGGCCCCGGTTCATCAAGTAGCATGAGGATTGCATATCTCGGATTTTCAACTGGGGCAAATCCAACAAAACTTGAAATGTATTTTCCTTGTGCAACAACACCACCAGCATATTTTTGAGCAGTTCCAGTTTTCCCCCCAACCCTAAATCCAGAAACTCCGGCATGTCTTCCCCCTCCGTCTGTGACAACCATTTCAAGCATATAACGCATTTGTTGACTTGTTTGAGGAGATA
>WQSV01000099.1 GCA_009787685.1 Bacillota bacterium | reverse complement strand
AACAGGGTGAGAAAGGAGAGACTGGACCCCAAGGCGAACAGGGAACTCAAGGCGAGCAAGGTCCTCCGGGAGAGCCTGCGCCTATTCCACCAGAAAAACCTCTTCCAATAACAAACATGAAAATTAGTGAGGATAGTCTCATTTGGGACAGTGGGGCGAGTCGTTTTCGAATTTATCACACTATTTTTGGAGTTGAATTGCTCGTGGGGATAACCACTTTTTCGGATATTTTATTGACCGACATCCCAACAAATATTGATTCGATCAAAATTGTTCCAATGGATTCTGGCGGAACACCTATTAGGAGTTTGACAAAAAACCTAATTATTGAAGAAGATTTAGAAGGGGAGTATCAAATAGAAAGGCTTGAGTTTTTTGAAAACCAAATTCGATTTGAAAGCGATGCTCAACTTTTTGCGATTGCATATGAACTAGATTTTGGAAGTGCAACCAACATCTTGCCACTTGGAACAACTTCAACAAGAGCATTAACTGTCACTCAAATTCCAACGAACATAACATCACTACATATCAATCCAATTAAATTTGGATTTGACCAAGCAACAAAAACATTAACTCGCTCACTCGGAAAGCCATTGCAAATCATTATTGAGCGCATTAACACCGCACAGTTAAACATCGATTTCAGCCTTAACCAAGAAACAAAGAATTTGGAGTGGACTGAGGTGCCTAATGCAGATTTCAGAGTTTATTATCTTGATGGAAGCGATTATGGATTGGCTCTTGAAACAAGAAACCCAAGAATATCTGTGGAAAACATTCCAACTAACGCAGACGGATTGAGGGTTTTCACTGCCCGTGGCGAAATTCGCTTTGACAGCGATGAAAACATTCTTTCGTTCATTGAAACAGAAATCGCAGAAATTACTATTCAAAGACAAGATTTGATGCCTCTTCGAGGAGATATTCAAGTTGACTCAACCGAAAATTATATTCAATTCCTAAATGTAGAACATGTTGAAAGCTTTCAAATTCGAGTGCTTCATGATTATAATGTTATGTTTTCTCAATTGGTCACAGAAACATATTTTTCGCTCTGGCACATTTGGCATCTTGCGAGAAATGCAAACAGATTCCAGATTATTGCAAATGTCAATAGTATTGAATTTGACAAACAAAACAATGCTTTGATTTTTCTTGAAAGAGAATTTGCTGAACTAGAAATTGAACATTTTGACGGAGAAGAGTTTGATGTTGAATTTGGTATCAATGTTGCAAGCGATCAAACAAACCATCTTGAGTGGACAAAAAGAGCTGTTAGGGAGATTCATGCCTATGCCGACGGAGTTCGCTTTGCAATATTGCTTCATGAATTTGGCGCATCAAGCTTGCCACTTGCCGAAGTTCCTCACAATGCAGAAAGTTTGAGACTTCTTGCTTATATCAACTCTGCTAGTTTTGATAGGGGTAATAATACTTTAACTTTCGTTGAAACTGAGGAAGTGACGATTCCTATTGCTAGTCCAGCGGGCTATATTTCAAATCTCAGACTAGAGGGCAATCAGCTTCACTGGGATTCAGAAGGAACTGTCTCAATTTTTTTTGACGACAGATTAGACCACAATTCAACTTGGGGTGCTATTGCATTAACTATAATTCCTGTCAATACAAACTCAATAACGTTAAGAACTCCTTTAAACGAAGTTGAAAATTTCACTTTTAATAGCCAAACAAACACACTAAATCGACCACGTTCAAATTCCGTTGTTAACATTTCAGTTGTTTTGGGAACTAATTTAGATTCTGCATATGATAGCTTTGAGTTTTCTCACACTGCCATTGAAAACTCTGGAACGAGAATATTAACACCCGCGTCAACAACTCGTGTTGAGTTTATTGATGAAGAAAACATCGCGAGACACGACACTTTCATGGAAAATATTTGGGTCTCAAATCTTGAAAATTGGGAAGCAACTCAAATCAGAATAACTCCAAAAAAATTCTCAATGACCAGCAATGTGATAACTATTTCTTCCGGAACAACTGTTAGCGTCAACATTGAAAGAACGACCGACAGCTCAATTCAATTTAATTATGTCGTTGTTGAAGGAATTTATCTCAACTGGACAGGTGCAACTCCAAATGTCTTTATTGCCGCTTGGCAAAAGAATTCTGACGGCGAAGAGCTGAATTTTAACCAAGGTTTTAGTCGAAACTTTTCCATTGAATGGATACTTGCTCAGAATCCAATTGCAATAATAGCCGTTCCTAGAACTATTTCATCCCACAGCAACAACGAAAATCTCACAATAACAATAACAAGCGGAGACCCCGTAGTTATAAATTTATAAAACAAAAACAAGTTTTCTCATACTATGCGTGACATAATATGAGAAAACTTGTTTTTTAAAGCTCAAAAAAATAAAATAATAAGTTATTCGATTTTAAATCATTTTTTCCAGATGCATCTTGACATCAAATCTTTTTGGAATTTTCTGATTATTTTTGACTCAAGCAAACACACACCACACACCGATTAACAAAAAAATCTAACACGGCTCACCACAAATAATCAAAACAGCAATTAGGCGCGGCACCAACAAATGGTATGGTAATGAATAATTTCAAAACCAATAGATATTAAAAAAATAAACGAATTAAAAACAAGAGCTAAACCAAAATTAATTGAAAACAACAACAACTCAAGAAAATCCTATAAAACAACCAAATCTATTCGCTAAATCTGTATTTAGCGAATAGATTGCTATCTTTTCCCGTAAGGTGATTCGTTTGTTCCCTCCAGAAGAGATATTTCATCTAGTTGCT
This sequence comes from Bacillota bacterium, assembly GCA_009787685.1. Lineage (GTDB taxonomy): Bacteria > Bacillota > Clostridia > Christensenellales > Pumilibacteraceae > WRAY01. The sequence goes on along the minus strand of WQSV01000099.1, from coordinate 3,190 downwards.
TTTTTCTTGAACTCTTGGTATCGTTGCTCTCGTTTTGTCCATGATAAACTGTAATAAATATGTAGTTTGGTGGATTTGTAAAACTCATTTCGACAAGCCATGTCAAATAGGAATTCAATGCTCTTCTCGTTTTGTCGATGATAAACTGTCTCTGCAGATGTTTTTATTTTTTAGTTTTTTAATCTTGCGCTAAAGTTTTCTTATTGGATTTTTATGGTTTTTTTGAATTGGTTAAGTGATATTTTTAATACAATCAAAAAAGATATCACTAGTTTGTGATATCTTTTTTGATTGTATTTTCGTTGTTTGGGAATACAGCGGTGATTGTTGTTCCTTGGTTTTGAGTGCTTTTTAGTTCTAGTGTTGCGTTGTAGTGATTGCAAATATGTTTTACTATGGACAACCCTAGACCTGTTCCACCCTCTGTTTTAGTTCTTGCTTTGTCAACTCGATAGAAACGTTCAAAAATTCGTGATTGGTCTTTTAATGGAATTCCAATTCCATTGTCTGCCACAGTCAAGGTAATGTTGTTTTTGTTCTTTTTTAGTGATATTTTAACTTTTCCATTTTCATTATTGTATTTTATTGCGTTATTAACAAGGTTGGAAACAACTTCTGTTATTTTTTCATAGTTTGCAAAAATGGTGCTTTTGTCAACATCTTTTTCAATCGTGATTTTCTTCGTTTTTGCTTTTGGCAGAACACCTACTATTACCTCTTCAATGATTTTGTCAAATCTAATATTCTCATTGACAATTTCCTTGTTCTCTTCGATTTCAGAAATTCTTAGCATATCTTCAATCAATCCTTTCATTCTGAGTGCTTCTCGGTGAATAGTTTCAAGAAAAGTTTTGTTGTATTTTTTGTCTTTTAGCAAAACTTCACTATAGCCAACAATTGATGAAAGTGGCGTGTTTAATTCATGACCAGCATTTGCAAAAAACTCTTGTTTTTCAATCGCAACTTTTCTTAAATCTGTCACATTTTGCATTGCAATAATAAGAGTAATCTTGTCAAGCGCTACGGGCAAAAATCTGACTTGAAAAATTTCTCCATTCGCTCTTTTGTGGTCATAGAGCATTAAGTTTTTTTTCGCCTGAGCGTCTTTGATATTTTCTAGAACTTTAGCATTGCTTATTACTTTTTCCACTTTAATGGGTTCAACATAATCAAAGCAGAAGAAATCTTGAGCCATTTTGTTGCACGCAATTATCTTTCCCTCATTGTCAAGAGCTAGTATTCCCTCGTCAATATTTTCCAAAATAAGATCTAGTTCTTGAGTTTTTTCTCTTGCCTGTGATAATGCGTTTTTCAGTTCCTCACTCACCTCGTCAACTTCCATGAGAATCTTATTGAGTTCATCGTGGCTTGTGAAATGCAGCGGGATATCTTTGTTATTTGATAAATTTTGCAATTTTTGTTTGATCATATAGGCTCTTGCACTATCCAAGCCTTTGTCATTAAATTCCTGCATCCTTACTATTCCCTTTTATTTTTTATTCTCTCGTTAAAATATAGCCAACTCCGCGAATAGACTGAATAGCATTCGCTGCTGTCCCTAGTTTTTCTCGCAGATTTTTCATGTGGATATCAATTGTTCTTGTTTCTCCAAAATATTCATACCCCCATATTTCTTTCAGCAAAACTTCCCTGTTGACAACATTTCCCACATTCAGCATCAAAAATTTTAAGAGTTCAAACTCTTTATTGGTTAATGACACTTTGTTATCATTCAACAAAACAACCCTATTTTCTTGATTTAAGGAAATAGAATTTATTTTGATTTCGCTATCAGATATGCTTATAACTTTTTTTCGCAAGTTTGCCCTAATTCTTGCCATCAGTTCTAAAACTGAAAACGGTTTTGTTATGTAGTCATCTGCTCCCGCATCTAGTCCTGTGATTTTGTTTATTTCGCTTGATTTTGCAGTCAACATAACAATTGGCGTCGATGCCGACTGATACTTTTGTCGAAAAATTTTAAGCGCTTCAACCCCATCTGTTCCGGGCATCATGACATCAAGCAAAATTAGATCTGGTATTTTTTTCTCACATTCACTCAAAAGGTCATCTGCATTAACAAAAGACTTGACGGCATAACCCTCATTAGTAACAACATAGGAAATTAATTCCCTAATTGAATCGTCATCTTCGGCGGTGTAAATTAGATAGTTTTTCACTGTTTAAATAATAGCATAAAGTTAACATAAAGTCAACTATTTTCAATAACTTTGCTAAGTTCTGCTTAAAATTAGCAGTTTCTAACAAGACTATCACCGAAAAAATTAATGATTTCCAGTGATGTTGAAAATAACCCATTCTGCAATATTTGTTGCATGGTCTGCAATGCGCTCAATGTATTTAATTATTAGGAGATAGTTTGCAAGTTGTTCAGCATATTTTGATGCGATTTTTGGATTTTTTATTTTTTCAATCAAATTGCTTTTAATATTATCAAAATATTTATCCACTTCATCATCCATAACGGCAACTCTTTTTGCAAGCTCCAAATCGTGATTTGCAAAGCTTTTGACTGCCTTTTCAACCATTTTTATTGCGGCATATGCCATGTCATGAACATCTTTAATCCCGTCATATGTCTCTTCACCCATGGTTTTGAGTGCTACTTGGGAAATATCCGCGGCATGATCTCCAATTCTTTCAATGTCTGTGACCATTTTTAAGGCAGTAAAAATGGTTCGAAGGTCAGCGGCGACAGGTTGCTCACGATAGATTAATTTCACTGTCTTTGCTTCAATTTTTTTCTCAAATGCATTGATTTCTTCGTCTTCAAGAATGACGCTACGCGCCAAATTTGCATCCTTATCTTCAAGTGCTTTTATTGCACTTCTGATTGCATCTTCAGCCATATGCGCCATGCGAATCATATTTGAGTTCAACTTTTTTAATTCTTTTTCTAGTGATTCTCTCATTTTTTTGAAATCTCCATTTTTTTGTCATATCTATTTGGCAAGGGCTTTCAGCCTGTTTGACGCTGAATGCGAATGCAAGCAGAGTTCGATAAAATAGACTGCTGGTCAAAAGTTTTTAGCCAAAACGACCAGTGATGTAATTAGATGTTCTTTCATCTTTTGGGTTTGAGAATATTTCATCTGTGCAAGCACATTCAACCATTTCACCAAGCAAGAAATATGCTGTTTTGTCGGAAATTCTTGCTGCTTGTTGCATG
>WQSV01000098.1 GCA_009787685.1 Bacillota bacterium | reverse complement strand
GAAAGTTGATTTTGCCTGTCCATTCCAGCCCCCCAATTTGCTTGGGTCAAGGCTGTTGCTTGAGGGATAGCTCCCGCTGCATTTCTGTTTGTTCCTGTGTAGGTCCTTGAAGGGAAGCCTTCATCTGAACGATATGCGGCAAATTGAAAGTAAGGGACGATTGCATTAATTTGACCCACTGTTGGATTTGACCCCTCTGGTGTTGAGTTTGATATTCTTGCGATTTGTGTCCCAAGAGTTTCAAAGCCCGCCGAGACATTGTGGACTGCAACAGAGTAATGTCTGTTGTAGGACACATTTGGATCAAGAAGCGAAACTGTCGAATTTTGGTCAAGCTCGTTTTCGTTGCTGTCAAGTCTTTCATCGCTCCAAACAACTTCAAACGGTGTGTTGCCGATGTTGATTTCCAAAACGACTGGACGAGCTTCATAGACCATTAAATCTGGATTTGCATTGAAAATATTTGAATTAGGTGCAGTTTCATCAGCAAACCCTAGAGTTGAAATATTGTCTACTCTCCCAATCCAGAAAACGAGTCTGATTGTTTCGCCTTGAGTTGATTGACGAGGAGTTATTGTGAAACTCAAATTGCGACTTCCAGAAACGAAATTGTCAATCTCAATTCCAAAAAATTGGTTATCAAAAGGATTCATTGACCAGCTTCTGTTCAACGGCAATGTTGGATTTGCGGTCATATAATCCCCGACTAGATTCGGGTTCTCTCCTTTTCGGAACATTCCAAAATGACCAACTGGAACAAATGTTTCAACGTTTTCCGCAAAATCCCCACGAGTCACGGGAGGAATTTGAGTTGCTCCGGGCACTAGGTGTGGAACAATCGTGTCTGAGCGAGGATCAGTGAGAAGAAGCCTGTAGGCATGACCTAGTCTGCTGTCTTCATAAATACTGAATCTGTCGTCAGCGAGTCCCGCTCTTTGAGCAATCGGCAAAGTGCCATAAACGTTTAGTCTTGTCAAGTCATGAGGAGACACTCCTCCTGTTGGAGTTTGATAGCCCACATTGACTCTTACTGGATTGTCGGTTGAATGTTGAGCGGCTGTTCTGTTGCAGTTTTCATCACATGCAACAAGCGGTTGACCAGCTGCACGAGGTCTGCAACCAACGCAATTCATGTTAACTCTGAAGTCAACACTTAGTGCATTTGCTAGTCCTCTTGTTGACCAGCCCTCAAGAGTGTCGCCATTTTCGTCTTGGAACTCAGTCATTGCTCTTGCAACAAATAGACCAGTTTGTCCACCATAAGTAAAGTTTGCTTCCCACTGAATGCGGAACATTACGCCTTGCGATGAAATAGCAAAAAGGTTGTTGCCATAGCCTGAAGAGATTGTTGCGATTTGGTGGTTTTCAGAAAGTCTAAAATTGTGGAAATGAACCCAACCGCCAGTGTCTGCGACAATATTTCCAGTCGAATTGCCATCCCTGTTCCATGCCCAAACTTGTCTGTTTGCTCCGCCAATATTTTGAACTTCGTCCAAAAGTGCTGCTGAGATATGAGAGTTTTGAATGCCATGTCCAGCGAAGTCATACCAATGGAATGGGTTTCCATCAACAGGTAATAAATTTAGGCTTGTTGCCCCAACTAGAGTCTCAACTTTTGAAATACTGTGACCCCAGCTAATGTCCATACCCACAGGGTTTCCGCCGAGCAACAGGTCTGCTCCTCTTCTGAACAGTGTGTCATAACCAACAATTGCGTTATCGTCTCTGATTAGAGCAGTGTTCGCACCCATTGGAACTTGTCCAGCAACAACTTGCCTCCAATCTCCTGCTGGCAAACCTGTGAAAGTAGCTCCCGACGCATTAGCATGACCAGTCGACACATTATGCGAATTGTTATAGTCAGTTCCGAAAAAGCGAACGTTGTTCGATGAATCAATGAAATAAACTATTCCATTTCCAAGCGCAACATTAGTCATGTTGTTTGACATGCGATTTCTTGCAACATTAAAATCTCCCCCAGCAGTTCCAAAAAATGGGACCGACGGATTTGATGCAGTCGCTCTCACCGAAACACCCGGCGCAGTTTGGAATGTTGGAATCAAAGCATTTCTGAGGGCAACGGCATTGCTTGGACGATTGAAGTTTCCATAGTCCAAATAACCATAGCCTTGATTGTTCCACTCAACCCAAAGATTTTCCACAAGCTGTCCATCAAGATTCAAAAGAACATCTTGCCCTAATGATGTGTTAATTAGCGGGAAAAATCCGTTTGCAAATTCACCATAAAGAGTTCTGCCCGGATCATGCGGAACTCCTCCTCTGACTGAATTGTCTCTTGAAAGAAACGCAGCCCCCGCTCCAAGTGGAATTCCAGCAGCTCCAAAAAATGGAACATGATAGTTTCTTCCTCTGATTGAAAGATTGTCAACTCCCACTTCCGCAATATGAGCAACAAAGCCTGCTCCCGCAACGACTCTACCACCAACGCCCGGTGAATCCAAATGCCCCACTATTGGTGTGGGATATCCGATTCCTTCCACTGGAATTTGCATGTAGGTCATATTTCCCCAAGCAACAAATTGGCTATCAGCTCTTTCAACAACAAAGTTGTCAACTCCGCCCCAAATGCCGATTGCACGTCGAGAATTTGTTCCAATGCCATTTGCATCAGTGTTGTTGTCAAATTCAATTGCCAAGCCATGTCCAATTCCCGCACCATGCCCTAGTCCGACTGGTCCACCGCTTGAGTCAAAATATCTAAAGCTCAAAGTGTCGATTAGATCTGGAGTGAAAAAAGATGGATTTTGTTTTGGAATATAATATTGTCTTGAGCCATATGGATTAGGTCCTGTGACTGTTGACGACATGATGTTTCTGTGGAGAATTCCATTTTGCCATGGACGAGTGGTTTGAGTTCCGCCCGCAACTTCAAGCTCAATACCCATTGTTGCTGGGTCACTCCCCCAAGTGTAGATAAAACCTCTTTGAGTGATGAATGCGGCGGCAGTTCTTGTTGTTGCAATTTGAACAATTCTGTCTTCAATTTCGTTTCCGCCAATTCCTTGAAGATGCCATGGACTGTTATCAATCGAACGCATTCCTCTGAACGTCACCGGTATGCGCGTTGGAATTCCCGGATAAAATTGCCCTAATGTTCTTTGCGACATCTCATAAACATGAACCCCTTCGTCATCGCTAGTAAAAATATGTCTGTTATCTTGCCAACCAAAATCTGAGTTACTTCCTCTTATTAAACTCCAACCATAAATCTCGCCATCAATTGTTAGCCCGATTGCAAAATCTTCTCCTGCTTCAACTTGAACAAAAATCAAACGATTGTCCGCAGCTATTGATGGAATGCCAACATTAAAATTGCCCATCGTTAAAACAGACATAACAGCAAACAACGCAACTAAACACAGCAACGCAATTCTTCGTTTATTATTCTTTATGAATGATGATTTTGTTTTCATAGGTTTTTTCCTTGGCGTTTCTTTCGGTCAATTTTCAATTTAGCTTCAATTATTGTTGGAAGTTTTTTAAATCTTGACAATCACTGTGCATTGAAATTTGAATATTGTGAATTATAGAGATATATGTAATTTGTGCATATACACCATTATTAATGCACAAATGTTAACGAGGTGAAACAACGAGTGTTTTAGGTGAGTTTCTAAAAAAGACACCAACACAGAATGAGGACATCTTGTTCGATGCTCATTCTCTGAACTCCTTAATTCAACTTCTTTTTTATGCATGGTTTGAGTGAGTTTTAAAATTTGTTCACAGTTATTCACAATTTGTTCACATATTTGTGAGTTCTCCCACTACACGCATGAACACATTATATAACAAAAAATTACACAAGTCAACGGTTTTTTGCATATTTTAATAAATTTTTTAAAACTTTTTTAACAAATTGTGAACAAAACTTGTAGTTTTTGTGCGTTTATTTACAATTTTTGTAAATAAAAAGGAAATCGTTCATTTTTCAAGAGCCTTTTTGTCGCTTAATCAATTATTATTGACGTCTTGTTCGCGGAAATAGAGAGTGAATTTTTATAATCTTATTTGTGGATATCCTAATCACAAAACTAAACACAAAAGCAGTTTTGGAATTTTTGGTGATTACTTGTTATTATGTTACTATCTGAAAGATACATCTAAATTGAGTTAGACGTGTTCTTGTGATTTAGGGATGCCTTATGAACAATCCCCCCCCCAACAAACAACAATAAAAACCAATTTAGATTTTTAAAGATCCGTTTGATAACATGGACAGAATGCTCATGTTAACTTATTTAATTATTTTCGCGTTGATTCCTCCTCGTTACTTTTAGTTTTGTTGCGAGTGGGGTCAATAGACACAAAAATGCGGACAATTGAAATTGTCCGCATTTTTTAATTTTGATTTTGATTCTCAAATATTATTCTAGGTTAATTTTTTAGGTGACAACACCATTTCTTCAACTCCGCCACCGATTGTCCCACCCGGGTTTGAGCCCCACGTCCAAAGGTTGCCCAATGCATCGATTGACATAGTGTGACTGTGTCCAGCACTGACAAGAACGACATTTGTCGATTGATTAAATGACGCTAGCACTGGCACTCTTCCCGGCTCAGTTCCCCCGTTGCCAAGTCTTCCGCTCCTTCCGTTCTCTCCCCAACCCCACAAATTGCCGTTGGTGTCTATTGCCATACTATGGCTGTTTCCAGCATCGATTGAAGTTATTGTCAAATCAACATAACCGTTCCTAATTAGGACACGTTTTGGTGCATAGCGATTTCTCAATGTTCGACGCAACCTTCCGCCCTCGCCAGTGTTTGTCAAAACATTATTGACCATCTCATAAACTGGACAAGAACAAATTAAGTTTTCCGAAGAAACTTCGTTTCCACACAAAATCGGATGACACGGGTCTTGAATTCCTAGTTGCAAACTTGAGTTTTGTCCCCATGCCCAAACATTTCCGTTGATATCAAGAGCAAGGCTGTGGTTGTTTCCCGCACTAACTTGGGTGAATACTACTGATGTTTCTAGTCTTACTGGAGCATCTCGATCGCTTCTGTCTCTTGATGTTATTGCCTCTCCATCTTCATCTAAATGTTCATCTGCCAAAACAAAGTTCAAATACTCTGCATTGTCTCCCACTTGACCATTAAAATTGTTGCCCCAGCCCCATATGTTTCCTTCGTTGTCCAAAGCAAGACTATGGTTTCCGCCAGCACTGACTGAAACAAAATGCACGTTCGGGATATCAAGCCTAATGGGTATTATTTGCCTTGAAACAAGGGCACTTCCACTTCCACAACCGACTTGTCCGTTACTGTTTCTTCCCCAAGCCCAAATTCCGCCATTAACATCAACCGCCAAAGAAAAATGCAAGCCCGCACTAACGTCAATGAAACGAGTTCCCTCGATGATTTGGACAGGGTTCGCTTGATTTCGCGTTGTTCTGTCGCCGAGTTGACCTTGAGCGTTGTTTCCCCATGCAAACAAGTTTCCATTGCGGTCAATAGCAAGACTATGATTTCCGCCAACAGAAATTTGCCCATTGGTGAAGTCTGTTCCAACCATAATTTGAGTGAATGCAGTGCTATATCGAACTGAAGCACAACCAGAGCCACGATATGTGACATTTCTCCATTCCCACAAATTCCCGTCACGATCAATCGCCAAACTTGATCCCCATTCATGAGAACCAGTTGCGACACGCGAAAAACGGACTCCTTCAATTGAACTAGAGCCAGAACAACCCACAAACACTCCGAAAAGCATTGCGACACTGATTGCCAAAATAATCGTGATAATCAACCTCTTCATTTTCATTTTTGTTTTCATTTCCTATTTTTCGCGTTTTGAGACGCTTTTTAAATATATACTACACTATCTTTCCGTATTTGTCAAGCATCTTCAATGCTTTTGTTGGAGATTAGTTGTATTAATTTTCAGCGTCAAAAGGGTTGAAGACCCTTGTCAACAGTCTTCGACTGCTCTGTCGGCTTCTGCCTGCACTCGCATTCAGCATCAAACGGGCTGAAAGCCC
>WQSV01000097.1 GCA_009787685.1 Bacillota bacterium | reverse complement strand
AAAAGCATTTTCAACTAACTTAAAATCAATTGCTCCTATTCTTGGAACAACTCTTATTTTGTCCGCGAAAAATCTTCTAATTTGAGCCATTCCATGCTGCCTTGTCTCTCTGTTAATTTCGACACTCCCCTCATCAACATAAGTTTGAATTGCTAGCCAATTTTCAGAAGTAAAATCTTTCTCATTTCTTGCAAATGCAAAGTCTGTCAACCTGCTGATTTCTGTTGCACGCCACGCCGAAACCACCGCAGAGGCAAGCATTAGACTTCTTTAAATGTAGTTTTAGGAATTCGTGACATTTAGTTGGTTCTTATTGCACAACAAAAAAGTCTTCGACTGGTTTGTCGAAGACTTTTTTGTTTTAGCCTATTGGGTGTTTTTTGAAAATTGTTCTGTTGAGGACTGGAATAATCAAACTGAGCGTTAGGACATTTATTCCGAGCCATATTGGTTGAGTGATAGCACGCATAAGAACTGCTGTTTGCATGTTTGGGAAGAATCCAATGAAAACAAGACCATAGCCAGTTAGAAGAAGTGTTGTCGGAACAAAGGCAAGAACTGCTGTCATGATTAGTTTTAACAGCCATTGAGACCTTTCTTTTCCGTCTTTGTCACGAGTTTTGATTGACAAGATTTTCCACGAGCCAAAAACCAACAATGCAGTCGCTAGAGCGATTATGACAACTCTTGCTCCATTGTGAAGCCCTGTTCCTGAAGTGTAGCTTCCTGTTGGAATACGATTCATAATTGGAGCGCCAGCACTAGTGTAGTAGCCTGAAGCGACATAGAGATATTCATAGATTCGCGAGCCTATTGGAATATATCGCGTGATGTATTCATGAATGAGTGTTCCGTTGTGGTGCCCTGTTATTATTCGAACGGTTTCATAATACCGCGTGTAAGGGGTGTAGCCAATGCGGATCCAAACATCATTGACATAACCATAGATTGGAGCATAGATGGTGTAGCGCCCTGTTGCAACGCGAGCATAGATTGGATTTCCGCCTGCATTGAATGGCCCGAAGAAATATGCGCTCGCAATTGTGACAGCGCAAATGAAAACGAACAACAAGATTAGCAGATTTTTGTAGAGATTGTTTTTGAATCGGAGCATGAAAACAAAGCCAGAAATCATCGCCATAAAGCCGTTAGACAATCCAATAAACGGCGAATAGAGTCCTCCGGGGAGAATAACCCAACCAAGGAAATCCGCCAAAATTGCCATGACAAAGCCATAGATTGGCCCGAACAGCATTCCTGCTAGATAATTAAAAGCAAGAACCAAACTTGCATGTCCGCCGAAGCCCGGCAAAGAAAAACCGAAAGTGTTCAAAACAATACCCATCGCCATGACTACCGCCATTGATGCAATAAAAAGTGTCTTGTTTATTTTGCCTGTTCCGCCGTGCCTAAAATGCGGATTAACACCCAGAAGTATTTGAGCGATTTTTTTTCCTCTTGAAATCTTTTGTTGTTCGGGTGGCAGAATCAAATCATCATCGTCGTCATCAAACCCTGCTTGGGGTTGATTGACCTCTTCTTCTTTTAACATCTTTTCCTTTGTTTCGTTCATTGTTTCTTCCATAAAAATGAAAAAACCTCCTTTGTCAAAGAGGTCACGCATATAAAAAAGTTGTTTTCAAAAAACATACTTTGAAACAGCGGACGCAATTCGTCTATCGTTGTTTTTGAGTCAAAGACAAATTTTTCTTGCAAACCTTGGAGGAGAAAAATAATCTTTTCATCTTGAAAACATTCGTCTAAAAGCGACATCCCATCTTTTAGCACTAGTTGACTTTATTAGTCAACACGCAGACAAATCTACTCTGTGATTAGCAATAGTATAGCATGTTTGAATGTGTTTGTCAAGGGTTTTAAACCCTTTTGTCAAATTTTGCTACTCCTTACACTCTCCATCAAAGAGACTGAAAACCTTCATTAAATTTTGTTGAAGATTGGGTCGAAATTGTTGCAAAAGAGGCGAGAACATCACGCCCCCTTTTGTGTCAAGGGGCACACCTAGATTATCAGCCTTCTGCTAACTTCATTTTAGGTGTGCCTTATGAGCTGGTTTCATTTTTTCTAGTTCAAATATTCTGTCACAAAGCCATCGTCGCAGACATAGACTCGAAAGAATCCGACGCTAAAGTTTGCTGTTATCGTTCTGTCATCATTTATTTGAAAGCTTGCGAGTCCTATTACTGCGACGATGTTTAGTCCTCTTGTTAGTTCAAATGTTGGGACGAATGTTGCTGACTGCCCTCCCGTTGTTCCCCAAAAATGAAATCCTTCGTCATCATCTCTGTCAATATAGACCCCATAAGTTCTGTGCATTCCAGTCCACATGAAGACTTCGCAATCAATGAAAAAATAATAATCTGTCAAAATTTCAACTGCATAAACCACGACATAGGACGTTGAGAAAGTTCCAACAAAAACTCCGTTTTCAATTTTCCACGCGGCAGGCTCTTTTGAAACAACTCTCACGACATTTCGTCCGTGAGTTAAATGCAAATTTGCAATTTGAGTGCTTGAATTTCCCCACATGTAGCCACGGCGAACAAACCCTCTTCCGTCATCTCTGTCGACATCCACCCAATACCTCAAACTACTTCTTCCATTAATCCAAAACGAAGTTGTTCTTATTTCAAGATTGTAGTTTGCATTTAGTTTTTCGCCATAGACACTGAACCAAACTTCCCAATAGCCAACAGTTGCATTAATTGCAACTTCGCCGTTTGAATAAAGATGCATGAGCCCAATGACGCGAACGGTGTTTTTTCCTTCTGTCAAACCAAGACTCGCAAGAGTTCTTGAAATATTCGTTGCAGAATTTTGTCCGATTAAAACGAAGCCTTCTCCGTCTTTCCTGTCTACATAGACTCGATAAACTCGCCCAACCTCGCTGTTCCAAGTGAAAGTCGAATTGTCATCTCCCATGACCTCAAACTCATAGTCGACGTCAAAGCTTGTGACCGCTGAAACATAAATCGTGACATAGCCCGTGCTTTGTCCCATTGTCAAAACTCCATTGTCATAACTAAGGTCAAACATCGCAGCGCTTCCGCCCGAGATGATTCGAATTGTGTTTTGTCCCAAGGTCAACCCGAGGGTTGCCAAACTCAATTGGCTTGTGAAAACTGAGTTGCCCGTGTGGATTGCGACGAATCCTTGTCCATCATGCCTGTTGATGTGGGCTTGATAGTTTGTTGACGCATTTCTTGTCAAAAGAAACATGTTGTTTCCAACAATCTCAATTTCATGTTGAACCTCAAAATCTTGCAAGACGAAATCAATTTCCCAGTAGCCGATGCTTCTTTCCGAAACCAAATTGCCATTTTGATAAGACCAAACAGGACTGCTTGCGACAATTCTTATGACATTTCTTCCTTCTCTGAATATTGGTATTGCAATAGTTCTAAGCGGAAAACTTGCTGAAATAACGTTGAGCCTAGGAATAAAATCACTAGTGCCATATGTTTTGATATACAGTCTGTAGGAACTAATCCCTGCGCTTCTTTCGAATCTGACTACTCCATTCTCGACTTCAAAAACGTAATCTCTCACAACATCTTGCTCTGAAAAGTTGATTTGCCAATAGCGGTTACTTCCCAAGAATCTTGTCATGAGTCCATTTGAATATTGCCAAAGAAGCGAATAGGCTCCAGAGATTCTTACTGTGTTTTGACCCTCTGTCAAGCGCAATGATGAAAGTGACACTGTCCCTGTTCCTGTCATGTTAAAAACAAACACAAAGTTCTCATCCCCTTCTCTGTCGACATAGACTCGGTAGCCTGCACTTGAACCATTGAACCTAAAACTTTGATTGTTTGTTCCAGTTGTTTCAAAATTGGGCGATATTATTGCGTGCCTTTCTTCTAATTCAAGTTTCCAATATCCCACCCCCGTTGTCTCACTTCTTGTCAAAACTCCGTTTGAATATGCCCAAAGGCTGTGAGATGTTGTCATGTTTTGCCTAACAACTCTGACTGTGTTTTGCCCAATAGTCAAGCCGAGAGATACGACTGAATGGGTAGTGAACCCAATGTGAGTTTCACGAATGAATTGGAATCCGTTGCCATCTTTGCGGTCAACATAGATGTGATATGAAACATCTGCTCCGTTCCAACGAAAAACATCATTGCGATTTCCCAACAGCTCAAAGACATATCCCACTACGCCCTCTTCAAGAACAGCATGCCAATAGGTTGTTGGTTGGACATAGGTTATTGTTCCGTTTTGATAGTGGCTTGAAATTGAAGAAACAATTCTGACTGTGTTCTCTCCAAGTGTCAGCGCCATTCTTTCAAATCTTGCATGGCCCCAAGTCGTGGTGTTACTCCAAAAAGTTAAAACTCTCACAAATCCGTTTCCGTCATGACGATTGACATAGATCCTAGAAATTGAATCGACTGGAACTCTCCAATCAAGAGTGTTCCCCAAGACTCTCAAGTTCAAAGCCGAACAGTCCACAGGCGGTGTTTCAATTTCTAAATTGAAATTCCAAAGAGTAGTTCTTTTGCTTTCAAATCGCGTTAGTTTTCCGTTTTCATAGCTCCACGTTATTCTTCTTGTGTTAGAAAGGTTTTCAAATTTCACTGTGTTTTGACCCGAACTCGGATTAAGATAGAAAAAAGTAATCCCTTCAGCTCCATTAAAAGAAGCGGTGGAAACGAACCCGTTTCCATCATGTCTGTCAATACTGATACGATACCTTTGTGTCGTCGCTCCGTTCCAGAAAACACTAGTTCCAAAAAGATGAGTGCGAACTTGGAAAACATATTCTTCGTATTCATCGGAAAAATCAACTGTCCAGTCAGAAACTTCGGTTGTCATTTTAATGAAGAGTCCATTTTCAATTGGATTGGTCACACTATCATAAGTGGTGATTCTGACTGTGTTCAATCCATGGGTCATTGCGAGCAATTCAAAGCGAATACGTCTTCTAAAAAGAACTTGAAAAGAGTCCCTAAAGCCATTGCCGTCATATCTGTTTATTCCCACGAAGTATTCCCCATGTTCACCAGACCAATAGACCCTTTCGTCTTCAAACCAAAAATCCCTAGTCCTTGTGACGATGTTTCCTTGGAATTGAAAGTTCAAATAACCGACGGTGTGAGCAAAAATATTTTCACCATTGTGTTCTACCCACCTTGGATATCTTGCAACGACTCGCAAAATATGAATTCCATTTGCAATGTTTCTGTTTCTCATTGAAAATGCACGAGTGCCTGCGCTCATGCGCACAAAGCCGTTTCCGTCATGTCTGTTCAAATAATGATAATAAACTCCACGAGAGCCAACACTCACTTCAAACTCTGCTCTGTTCCACCAAATGATGTCTCTGATGACTTCAAACTCAAATGGCAATGTGAGCATTTGAGGCTCACATTCGCATGGATAAGGTTCGCAATCGGGGCACGGCAAGTCAGGTGGACATATGCAAGGATATGTTCCGAATTCAAGACAACAAACACACTCTTCATAAAGTCTTTGACAACTCTCACAAATAATTGGGCAATTGCAATCTGGATAGCATGGGTCGGTTTCTGGAGCAATGACAATGACTTGGACTCTCCTTGTGATCGTGATTAGTTGATAGTTTTCAATATCTGGAGTTGTGAAAACAGCATTGTGGGCGTGGACGCCGATTGTGCCGACAAAAGCAGTTGGAGTCTCCCAAGTCCAGCCGTTTGGAAGCAAAAGCATTGAAAGCGTTTGACCATAGAATGCTACTCGCGGAGTCGGAATTTGATAAGACGGCATTGGAAGTTGCGGTGCAATTATTGCTGACTCACATTCACATGGAGACGATGGTGTTTGATTGCAATTAGATTCGCAATCGCATGACGAAACTTCTCGATCGCACTGACAAGCAATTTGATTGTTTGAACTGCAATCGCAACCATCGCCACCAGTCAAATCACAGGCAGTCAACATGAAAGCACCCACAAGAAAAAATGACATGACAACGAGGATAGTCAATAATTTTTTAACACCTTTTTTCATAAGAAAAACCTCCAAT
>WQSV01000096.1 GCA_009787685.1 Bacillota bacterium | reverse complement strand
AGCCATTGAAAAAATCTTGCAATTTTAACTCAAGAAAACTCTCAAGTCTTTTGAGCCAAAAGCAACGATTTTCTTGCAATCAAGCCATTGAAAAAATCTTGTAATAAGGTCAACATTCAAAAAAAGTGTCGACTTGAAAAATCGACACTTTTTATTTTTTTATTTTCTGATGAAGCAAACTGCTAGGGTTTCTGGGCCACAATGGGCTCCGATGACTGGCCCAACAAATTGAGGACGGATGTCTGCGTTTGGATATTTTTCTTTGATTAATCTTTCAACGATAACAACTTCGTTTTCACAATCAGCGTGAGGAATGAAAATAGGATAGTTTGTGTCGATTCCGTCAGCATGAGCAAGTTCAACTATCATTTTGATAGCATTTTTTCTGCCTTTTGCTTTGTCTTTTGTCACTGTCGCACCATCAACCATTGTCACAATCGGTTTTATTCCAAGAAGAGTTCCCATAAGAGCTTTCCCACCCGAAAGTCTTCCCCCGCGCTTTAAATAAACTAGGTCAGCAACTGCATAATACCCGGTTGTTTTTTCTCTTAACTTTTCACAAAGCGCAATAACTTCCGCATCTGATGCTCCAGATTTGTGAAGTTTTGCAGCCTGTAAAACAACTTGTCCAGCAATTGATGACAGTCCTTTTGTGTCGAAACAAGTAATCGTTCTTTCTGGATATTTTTCTTTTAGTTCCTCAATAGCCATATTCATCATGTCAAACGTTGCGCTCGCTTTGTGGGAAAAAGAAAGATACAAAATATCCTCGCCTGCTTTCAAAACGGGCTCAAAATATTCCATATAGTCATTTTGATTAAGAGCTTGTGTTTTTGGCACAGCACCGTCTCTCATTCTTTGAAAAAATTTTTTTGATTTCTCTGGATCTTCCCCCATATCAAAATAGCCAGTTTCTCCATCCAAAACATATGGCATTCTGATAACCTCAAGCCCATAAGCTTTGATGTCTTCATAGTTTAACTCACTGTTTGAGTCACAAAAAAGTCTTGACATAAAAAATTCTCCTTTTTGAACCACCTTGTGGCATTACTTCTGTGTTTAATTATATACTATTTTGAAATCTATTGCAAGTAGTTTGACTGTCAAATTATAAAAATGTTATTTTAGTTTTTGAATTTCTGTCAAAATTCTATCGGCAAGTTCCATTTTTGTCATTTTTACTAGGTCAATTTGTTCTGTTTTTGTCAATATTGAGGCAATGTTGAAGTCACTGTTAAAAACGCTTTCTGGAAATGAGACATCATTTGCAACCACCATGTCAGCACCTTTCTTTTCTAATTTTGACTTTGCATTCTCAATCAAGTTTTCGGTCTCAGCTGCAAAGATTATTAGTTTTTTCTTGCCTTTTTTTGAAGATATTTCTTTTGCAATATCAACCGTTTTTTCAAGTTTTAATATTATTTTTTCGTTTTTAATTTTATTTTTTTCTGGAGTCAAAAAATAATCACATGGTGCGGACGGACAAATAATCATGTCAACATTTTTTAGATTTTTCAGCGCAATATCATGCATTTCAATAGTTGTTTCGACTTTTATTGGAGCAAACTCATTGCTGTCAACGCTTGTTTTTCCTTCGATTAGGACAATGTTTGCCCCCCTTTGTTTTGCTTTTTTTGCAAGCGCAAGCCCCATTTTTCCACTTGAGTTGTTTGTCAAATAGCGAACTGGATCAATTTTTGCAATCGTTGCACCCGAAAGAATCATGATGGTTTTGCCAAGATAGTCTTTTTTCTCTGTCAATATTTCAATGATTTCTTGTGTTATGTAATTCACTTTCGCCAGTTTTCCCTCTCCAATATCACCACAAGCAAGCATTCCTTTTTGAGTTGCGATTATTTTCACTCCTCTTTCTTTCAATGTTTGGATATTTTTTTGCGTTGCTGGATGATTGAGCATTGCACTGTTCATTGCTGGAGCAATGACAATTGGACAAGTGAATGCAAGTGCTGAAGTTGAGAGAAAGTCATCCGCAATTCCATTTGCAAATTTTGCAACAAAGTTCGCAGTTGCTGGAGCAACAACAAAGATATCCGCTCTTTTTGCGAGTGAAATATGCTCAACCTCAAAGTCGATATTTTTTTCAAAACTTTCAATCGTGACTTTATTTCCAGTCAAAGTTTCAAATGTTCTTGGACGAATGAGTTCACAAGCATTTTTCGTCATTATGACATGAATATTTGCACCCTCTTTTTTCAAAAGGCTAACGAGATCGCACGCTTTATAAGCAGCTATTGAACTTGTCACTCCAAGGACTACTGTTTTGTTTTTTAAATTCATAGTTTTCGATGTTTTTTTAGACAAAATGTAGGGGCAAAAAGCCCCTACAAATTTTTTTTGAGTCGAAATCAATCATGTTTGTCTACTTGAAAAAGAGCATGAGTGATTTCAACTTAAAAGATTGTCAATGTTGTGAACGATATGTTAAAGTTGTTTCTAACTTCGATTGTGAATTCCCCTTGCCCAAGCCTTGTTAACAGCTCATAGGAAAGAATGAATCCAGTGACAAAACTTCCTTCAAGCGGAACTTCCATTGGAATCGGAATTTCGCGAGTTAAAAGTATTGGGAAAAATGCCCCGATTACTTCAAGAACATCGTCTGGAATTGGAAATTCCAAATCATTTAAAAACGGAATAATCGCGGTTATCCATCTCGGATCAACTCTTCCTGCAAGTCCCTCTTCCAAGATAAATGAAACAAGCGAATTGCCATTAAAGATGTCGTCTCTTGACGCTTCATAGAGAATTTGACCTCTCGCATTTCTAATTGCGAACACACTTCCAGTCGCTGAGAAAGTTGATTCGCTAAAATCGTTGCTATCTTTGAATGTTATTGGATCAAATGAAATCGCTTCTCTCATGAATCCAAAGAATACGTTAATCTCGTCCGCTTCATGATAGATTGTCAATCTCATTGCATCAAGCAAAAGAAGAACAAGCAACATATCATCTGAAGTTTTCGGGTTTTTGTCGCAGTTAATATCATCACAATTTCCATTTCGGCAATCAACATAGAGCAACAATTCGTCGATTAATTCGTTAATGTGGTTCGGCAATGCAATTTCATTTCGAATTTCATCGATTATTTCAAAAATCATGCCCAAATCATCTGGCATTTCATCAGACTCAAAGACAAAAATTACTATATCCAAAACAAACAGCACAATCGGTGGCATAAACCCACTAACTATGTCGTTTTCACGAATCATTTTGAGAAGTGGAACTATTAGTTGCATGATTGGAGAGTTTGAATTTTGAATGATATCCAAAAGCTCATCTGCATCAATACCATTAACAATTTCCAGCAAATCGTCAGCCGTCATTCCATTTTCAATTTGAACAATCAATTCCAACAAAAGTGCAACTCCCTCTGGAAGCTCAATTCCACCAAGTTCAAGAAGTGGCATGATGTCGCTGACACTTTCAATAGACATTGGAAGAACATCAAGAAGATAAACATCGTTTTCTAGTCCTATTCTCGCCCCTTCGCCTGTTGAATCCAAAGCTTCAAGATTGACAACAAAGTTGTCTAAAGTAAACTGTGGAGCAGTGTTCCCTAGTCCATCACTGTGGTTTTCATTGAATATTTTCAGTTGCTGGTGAGAAGCAGCATAGGTTCTTGCTGAATGCAAACTTGAGAAAATCCAAATGCGATACGCTCTTCCTGCTTGAACTCCTGCTTCAAAAACTGCGGCGGCTGGAACAACAAGTCTTGAATTTCCATGTGGAAGACTGTCGACTCTGAAACCTTCAACGTCGGTCACACGGACAATTTCCTCTCTTGCTTCAATCTCACACGCAGTGTCAGCAAAGCTCACACCCAAGATATTTTCTCCAGCAAAGTTGATTAATTCAATATGAACTTCAGTGAAGTGTCTGTGCCCCGGGGCGATATTGATGAAAGATTGGCTCATTCCAGCGGCGAAATTGAACGGTGTTGTGATTGCATTTGTAGCAAAGAAAAACTCGCTTCTTTCGTCAATGACCATTAAGTTTGTGGTCAAATTCAACCCTCTTGCATTTGTTATGACAACGTCGGCATTTGTTCCTCCGACATATCTGTCGCCAAGAATTTCTCTCACCACATTGTTTGGGACATAGATTGACCTTGAATTTGTGACAATGAATTGTGCTGAAGTTAAAGAAACTCCGCCAATGTTGACTGCAATTCCTTGCATGTCAATATTACCAATAAGGTTCATGACGAATGCTGGATGAGTTACCAAGTCAACTGGCATTGCTTCAATTCCAATAGACTCTCTAATAACACTTTGAGCAATCATCAAGGTCATAAATTGAGTTTGAACACTCAATCTGTTTTCACCGTTTCTTAATTGATTTCCTTCAATTTTCACATACCTTCCGTCAAAAACGAAATCAAGGTTTCTGTTTTGAGGGAACATTTCGTCACCCATTAATGTGACGTTCAAAATACTATCACCTTGTTGAATATTGAATGGCAAATGAATATATCTTTCGTCTTCAACAAAACCAACTGTTCCAGCTGTGACATTTGGAACATCTCCTCCAACCGTTCCTTGGAAAATAATGTTGAACCTTGAAACTGGTTCACGAGAACGAGTCGCCATATTGATTAAATCAAAATGGAATATTCCGAATCCGTTGACTCCAGCTGTTATCATGTCTTGAATTTGAACTATTTTTGAGTTTGTCGTTGCATCAAAAACGCTTGGAACGACTCTCCCATTAAGCTCAATTCTGTGACCGATTAATGAAGCATCAGTTGCACTCATCAATGTTATTTCACCAGTTGTGTTTAGTCCGTTGTCAAAATTTACGACTGACCTTGAAGTTATTGTTGCGACTCGCGTTCCCGCTGGCGTCATTTCTGCAATTCTTGCATTAATGCCAACAGTATTCATTTCGCTGACTCCAACAAGTCCAATAGACGGATCTGTTCTTTCTGGAGAATGGAGCATTATGAGATCAAAGCGTTGGTTTAGCCCCGTCGGAGGCATTGCCCCAATTGAACGAGTGTGATCTGTGACCAGTCCGATTGCCCTTTCTGTTGCTGGATTTAAAACTGAATTTTCAAAAGTAAAGAAATTATTTTTTTGTTGCCCTTCATCCGTCACAACAATAACAGGAATGTTAACCAGAAAAACACCATGTTGTTGCTCATATCTTGCTCTGTAAGTGTATTGCCATGTTCTCCAATTTCCTCCATGAGAATGCCCTCTGTCATCAATGTTTGGAATACCTTGCCCATTGTTGTTGTTGAAAACTCTGTTTAGAAGCGGAGGAATCATCCCGTTTATGCTTTGCCCAGCAATACGTGCAACACCTTCATGAGCAGGATCCGTCATTTCTGGAAACTGAATATCATTGCTTCGAAGCCATGTGAAAAAGTGGTTATCATTTCCCTCAATGCTGATGTGAGAACCTGATTGAGACGGCATTGTCAAAAGTGGTGAAACTGAAATATCGTGAAAAATATTGTTTCTTGCAACAACAAAGTTTCCAAAATTTCCACCATTTGGGTTTGGATGAACTGGTTGATATCCTTGTGGATATGGAACACCATAGCTATCTCTTCTGATTGAAAGTGAATATTCTGCTGGTGCATTTCTGACTGCATAGCCATTTTCTGGGTCAGCCATGCCAATTCCCGCACCAAATGATTGCCCTAATATTCCAGTGAAGCCACCGAATCTTAGAACGTTAGTGTCAACTCTTATTGGATTGTTGACATTTGGCGCAAATCCCGCACCAATTAGAGTCAATCCTTTTTCAACAATACTGTTTTGGATTGTTATGCCTTCAATATAAAGACCATTGTGGAAAATGCCAGCATCATGGGCACGACCAAGCGAAAACGCACGCTCTTGACCAAGAAGCATTGAAGTTCCAAGGACGCCGATTTTGTTGTATTGATTAAGTCTGATTGCAGTTGGCCCTTGAGGGATATTTTCACCCGTCAAAGTGATGTTGTCAAGAATAGAATTGTTTGACAACATGTAGAAAATGAATATATCTCCCCAACCATATCCCGGAAAAAACCTTCTTCCCTCAAAACCCAGACTGT